>NZ_JAAGPH010000081.1:0-36156 GCF_017104705.1 Burkholderia sp. Se-20373
GGCGCGCTTCGACGCCAAATACCTGCCCGCCGATCCGGCACTCGCACACGGCGCACCGGGCGCCTACCGGAACCGGCCGGCCGTCGTGCTCGCGCGCCGGATGGACGAGCCGTTCACGATCGCCCGCGCGGAGAACGGCGACACGCGGCGCGGCGCGGGTCGCCGCGGCGGCATCAGAAGCGGTCGGCGAGCCCCATCGCCGGGTCGCTGACCGAGTGGCGGCCGGTTTCGACACGGCCGGCGACGCGGCGCGCGAAACTCGCGTCGCTGTCCGCGGTGACGATGAAGTCGTACCAGTGGCCGGTCGAGTCGAGCTGCCAGTGCAGCTCGGCCTGGTCGCCGGCGCGCACCGTGACCGTCCACGTGGTACCGGTGCCGGTGCCGTGGCCATGACCGCGATCGTCGTGCGCGCCACGGCCGGACAGCGGCCCGTAGACCTGGTTCGACCTCACGGTGAAGCGCACCGTCCCGCGGCCGTGGTTGCGCAGCTTCAGGTGGAGGTTGCCGCTCGCGCCCGCATAGCCGACGCGAACCTCCGGCTGCGGCGCGCGTGCACCGGCCAGGCGGCTGAGGTCGCCGGTGAAGCGGCGGTGATAGCCGTTCGGGCCCAGCACCCACAGGTCATATTTACCGCCGTTGTCGGCGCGCGCGGCCCAGTCGCCGTGCAGCGTCTTGCCCGGTTCGACGACGTAGCGCCGCGGCAGGCGGTCGAGGTGCAGCGTGTCATAGACGTGAAACACGGCGGCGGCGCGGCCCGTGTTCGCGAACTTCAGCGTGACCGTGCCGGTGCCGGCATCGGTACGCGCGCTCGCATGCAGTTCGTAAGGCAGCGCGCGCGACGGGCGCACGCCGGTCGCCTGGGCGGGCAGCGACGGTGCGGCCGGCGGCACGATCTTCGGCGCGGCCTGTTGCGCGGCGCTCAGCGCGTCGACCTGGCTTTTCGTCGTATGGCCCGCGAGCGTCGGCAGCGGTTCGTGGTTCGGCGAGCGGAAGTTGAACGCGCTCGTCAGGTCGCCGCACACCGCGCGGCGGTACGCGCTGATCTGCGGCTCCGCGACGCCGAAGCGCTTTTCGAGGAAGAGCAGCGTCGACGTGTGATCGAACACCTGCGAGTTGACCCAGCCGCCGCGGCTCCACGGCGACACGACCCACATCGGCACGCGCGGGCCCGGGCCGTATGGACGGCCGTCGATCGCCGGCTGGCTCGACGTGGCCGGCGTGAAGTCGTGGTACTCGGCGGCGACGTCGGCGTCCCGCAGCGTATGGCCGCCCGCGAGCGTGCCGTCGGCGTTGCGCGACGGCACGGCCGGCGACGGCATGTGATCGAAGAAGCCGTCGTTTTCGTCGTAGTTCACCAGCAGCACGGTCTTGCTCCATACCTCCGGGTTCGCCGTCAGCGCATCGAGCACGGCCTGCACGTACCAGCCGCCCTGCGCGGGGCTCGACGGCCCCGGATGTTCGCTGTACACGGACGGCGGGATGATCCACGACACCTCGGGCAGCGCGCCGTTGCGGATGTCGTCGCGGAACGATTCGAGGAAGCCGTACGGCATCGTGTTGCCGAACCCCTTCGCGAGCGGGCTCAGCGGATCGTCGATCGCCGGATCGTAGAACGCGCCGGCCGCCGTCACGGGCTGCGTGATGTCGGTCGACGCGACGTACGCGGGCCGGCGCGCGGGCGGCATCTGCTCGATCGCCGCGCGCCAGTGGCGGAAGCTCATCATCTCGTTGCAGCCGAAGTTGTCGATCAGGCTCTGGTACACCTTCCAGTTCACGCCGGCCTGCTGCAGCCGGTCGGCGTAGGTGGTCCAGGTCCAGCCCTGGCTCG
This sequence comes from Burkholderia sp. Se-20373, assembly GCF_017104705.1. Classification (NCBI taxonomy): domain Bacteria; kingdom Pseudomonadati; phylum Pseudomonadota; class Betaproteobacteria; order Burkholderiales; family Burkholderiaceae; genus Burkholderia; species Burkholderia sp. Se-20373. The sequence goes on from NZ_JAAGPH010000081.1 coordinate 1,829, forward strand.
ACGGGCCGATATCGTTGCCGCCGTTGAACTGGTTGTTCAGCGCGGCGATCTTCACCCGGCTGCCGTCGGTGGGGCTGGTGCCGTTCGGGCCGTTGGTGCCGCTCCAGTAGAACAGGCGGTTCGCGATCGTGCCCGTGTGCATCCCGCAGTGGTAGTGGTCGCACAGCGTGAACGCATCGGCGAGCGCGCGCTGGAACGGTACTTCCGCCGCGTCGTAATAGCCCATCGACAGCGGCGTCTTCGCGTCGGGCCAGCGGTTCATCCGGCCGTGGTCCCACGCGGCCTGCGCATCGGCCCACGTGTGCGGCGTGCCGCCCGCGCGCTGCGCGTTGCCCTGGCTCGCGTCGAGGTGATACGGCGTGACGGTGGTGGCGGGCGTCGCTTTCGTGTACGTTTGGTAGAACACGTTGCGGCCGTTCGGCGACGGCACCGCGAAGCGGTCGCCGTAGCCGCGCACGCCCTTGAACGTGCCGAAGTAGCTGTCGAATGCGCGGTTCTCCATCATCAGCAGCACGACGTGCTTCACATCCTGGATGGTCCCCGTTTCGTGAAACGCGGGAATCGCGAGCGCGCGGCGGATGCTCGGCGGAAACGCGGACAGCGCGGCGGCGGCGAGGCCGGAAGTGGCGGTTTGGTGAAGGAATTTGCGGCGTGACGTCATGGCGTTCGGGTCCTGTGATGATGGGAGCGTTCGTGACTTCGTCTGGCGGCGCCCGTGCATCGCCCCCTGGGACGATGCGCGCGGCGTGTGCGTTCGAGTGCATCGGCCGCGCATGGCGGAGGTGCGCGCATCGCGCGCGATGCGTGGTGTCGCGCGGGTGCCTTGGCCGTCGCCGCGATCCCGTGCAACGCGCGCTCGTGATGCGCGGCCGGGACGTCGGCACACGCCGGCCCGGCGCATGCCGGGTTGGGCGGCACCCAGTCTAGGGAGGCGGCGTGACGTCGACGTGATGAAGACATGACATCGCATGTCGTGCGCTTGACGTTGCGTGCGCAACGATTGACCGGGAAGCGATGCGCGACGGAATGGGGCAGGAATTACCGATCGCGGCGTGAGAAGCCGGTCGTATTTTTCCGGTTCGCGATGGAGGGGTGTGCTCGCGCATCGTTGCGAGTGCAACGGCATCGCATGACGCCCATGTTTCAAATGCGTGAAATCGGATAAGCTCGACACGTTGCTGCGCACGTGCGCAGCCCGCGCGACTGGCGCGACTTTTCGGACCCGGCCCACCCATGACCGACATCACGATCCGGCACAGCGAGGCGCACGACGTCGACGCGATCCGGCAAATCGCCGCGCATCCCGCGGTGTACGCGAATACGTTGCAGCATCCGTTTCCGTCGCTCGAGAAATGGCAGAAGCGGCTCGACGGCGTGCGCGAGCACGGCGTGAGTCTCGTCGCCGAAATCGACGGCGTGGTGGTGGGCCATCTCGGCCTGCATCCCGAACAGAATCCGCGCCGTCGCCATGCGGCAGGGCTCGGCATGATGGTCGACGCGACGCGCCACGGGCGCGGCGTCGGCAGCCGGTTGCTCGCGGCCGCGATCGATCTCGCGGAAAACTGGCTGAACATCACGCGCCTCGAGCTGACCGTGTTCACCGACAATCGCGCGGCCGTCGCGCTCTACGAGAAGCATGGCTTCCGGGTCGAGGGTGAATCGCCGGGCTATGCATTGCGCGCTGGCGTGCATGAGTCCGTGTATCACATGGCGCGGATCAAGGCGCGGCAGTGAAGGCTCGGCCGACGCGTATCTGACAGCACGCGCGGCCGCGATGCCGCGCGTCATATTCATTCGAGAATTCGTTCGTTTTCGCCCGGCTGTGCCCGTCGTATCGTCGAAGGATTTGCCGGCCGCCTCGGCCGGTGTGCGTTTTTCCGAAACGATCATGCGCGGCGTTGCACGTCAGCAGGCTTCGTCGTCATCGCTTCATGGTTGTGACTTCGCAGCCATCGCTTCGCGCGCCGCACCTTCCCGCAATCGTCTCTTTCAACGGACCCGCTTCGATGAAAACTGCTCTCCGGAATCTGACTGCCGCCTGCCTGCTTGCCGCCGCGGGTGCGGCGCTTGCCGCTGCCACGCCCACAAACGCCCCGGCGGCGAGCGCCGCGCCTGACGGCGCGCACCTGCCGCCCGGCATCGCGTGGCAGCACGGCGACGTCGACGCCGCCTTCGCGCTGGCGAAGCGCACCGGCAAGCCGCTGCTGCTCTACTGGGGCGCGGTGTGGTGCCCGTCGTGCAACCAGGTGAAGTCGACGATCTTCAGCCAGCAGGCATTCAAGACCCGCTCGTCGTTCTTCGTGCCCGTGTATCTAGACGGCGATACCGAAAGCGCGCAGAAGCTCGGCGAGCGTTTCAAGGTGCACGGCTACCCGACGATGATCCTGTTCCGTCCCGACGGCACCGAGGTGACGCGGCTGCCGGGCGAAGCCGATCTCGATCGCTACATGCAGGCGCTGTCGCTAGGGATGACGGCCGCGCACCCGGTGCGGCAGACGCTCGCGACCGCGCTGAAGAATGGTGCGTCGCTGACGCCGGACGAATGGCGCCTGCTGGCCGACTATTCGTGGGATACCGACGGCGCGCTGCCGGTGGCGGCCGATCGCGTCGCCGAGACGCTGCAGTCACTCGCGCAACGCGCACGCGCGGCTGGCGCGAAGGCCGAATCGGCGCGCTTCGCGCTGAAGTCGGCCGTGGTCGCCGCGTCCGACGATCCGGCGCAGGCCGGCGCGCTCGACAAGGCGGCGCTTGCCGATTCGTTGCGCGCGGTGCTGCGGGATCCGGTGTTGTCGCGCGCCGACTCGGACGTGCTGGTTGCGGCGCCCGCGCGCGTGGTCGCGTATCTCGGCGGCGACGACGCGCAGCGCGCGAAATTGCGCGGCGCATACGACACGGCCCTCGCGCGCCTGTCGACCGATACCACGCTGTCGTCGATCGACCGGCTGATGGCGCTGCACGGCCGTGTGCTGCTCGCGCGCGGCGATGCACGCAAGGGGGCACCGCTGGCCGCGCCGGCGCCGGCGCTGGCCGACACGGCGCGCAAGCAGATCGCCGCGTCGGTGCAGGGCGCCGCGAATGCCTACGAACGGCAGGCGCTCGTCAGCGAAGGGGCCGACACGCTGACCGACGCGGGGCTGTACGACGAGTCGGATGCATTGCTGAAGACCGAGCTGACGCGCTCGTCCACGCCGTACTACTTCATGTCCGGGCTGGCTGCGAATGCGAAGGCGCGCGGCGACAAGGCCGCGGCGCTCGACTGGTACCGCAAGGCCTATGACTCGGCGAGCGGGCCGGCGACGAAGCTGCGCTGGGGCGCGACCTACTTTGCGAATGCGGTCCAACTGGCGCCGGACGATTCGGCGCGCATCGAAGGGATTGCCGCGAGCGTGCTAGCGCAGGCCGACAAGACGCGCGACGCGTTCTACGGCGCGAACCTGCGCGCGCTGACCAAGGTCGTCACGCAGTTGAACCAGTGGCGCGGCAGCGGTGCGCACGATGCATCGGTCAAATCGATCGCGAAGCAGTTCGACGGCATCTGTGGGAAACTGCCCGCCGGCGATCCGCAGGCAAATGCCTGCGCGCGCCTGATCCAGCCGGTCAAGGCATAGATCCGGTGGCACTACGTGGGCTGTCGGGATGCCTTCCGGCGCGTTTCACGATACCCACGAGGCCACCGACACCATGCCCCACCTGACGCTCGAATATTCCGCGAACCTCGACGGGTTCGACGCCGGCGCGACCTTGCGCGCGCTCAATGCCGCGCTTGCCGCGTCCGGTCATTTCAACGAGCTCGACATCAAGAGCCGCGCGCTGCGGTTCGATACATTCGCGGTCGGCACCTCGCCGGCGCCGCGCGCGTTCGTCCACGCGAAGCTCGCGGTGCTGAGCGGCCGGACGACCGACGTCAAACGTGAATTGTCGGAGCAGGTGCTGGCGGAACTGAAGCGGCACGTCGTTGCGCCGCCCGGCACGCACCTGCAGCTGAGCGCGGAAATACTCGAATTGGAACGCGAGTCCTACGCGAAAGCGAGCATCGAACCGCGCTGATCAGACGGTGCGGAGCGTGCCGCGCGAGCCGCGAACGCGGCGGTGATGCGCGCACGGCCGGCGGATTCGAAACCGGACTATTGGCCCGTCGAGTACGTGCCGCGATTGCCGTAGCCGGCACCCGCGGCCCGCGGCGCACCTTGCTGCCGCGCGATTTTCGCCTCGGCGGCCTGAATGCTGGCCGGGTAGAACCAGTCGCTCGGCTGGAAGCCGGCCTTTCTCAGTGCAACCACTTCGGCATGAACTTCGGCGCGCGTGAGCGGCTGGCTGGTTTGCGCCTGCGCGGCGAGCGGCGCGGCGAAGGCGGCAGCGAGGGCGATGGTGCGGATGAGCGGGTTCATGAGCGGATACCTCCAGGTTTTCGACGGTGCCGATCGCATGCGGTCACCGTTGAAAGCAGTGTAGGCCTCGCCCGACGCGCGAAAAATGCCGCTGCGACCAACGTAGTGTTCTGCTGCGGATAACAATGAGTGAGCCGGCGAGCGCGCGTGTGCGGCGTGCGGCAAAAAGGGAGGAGGCGTGGAGGCGCGGCCGGCCGCATCGACGCGGCCGGCGGGCGGCGGCCCGGAGACGGGCCGCCGCGGGGTGTTACACGAGCCCCGTCGTGTAGTACACGGCGATCACGAAGAACACCGCGAGCGTCTTGATGATCGTGACCGCGAAGATGTCGCGATACGACTCGCGGTGCGTGAGGCCCGTGACCGCGAGCAGCGTGATCACCGCCCCGTTGTGCGGCAGCGTGTCCATGCCGCCGCTGGCCATCGCGACGACCCGGTGCAGCACGTCCAGCGGGATATTGGCGGCCTGCGCACCCTTGATGAACAGGTCCGACATCGCGGCGAGCGCGATGCTCATGCCGCCCGACGCGGAGCCCGTGATACCGGCGAGCGAGCTGACCGATACGGCCGCGTTGACGAGCGGGTTCGGAATGCTCTTCAGTGCATCGCTGACGACGAGGAAGCCCGGCAGCGCGGCGATCACGCCGCCGAAGCCGTATTCCGACGCGGTGTTCATCGCGGCGAGCAGCGCACCGGCGACGGCGGCCTTCGAACCGGCCGCGAAGCGGCCGCTCACGCGCTTGAATGCGGTCAGGACGACCAGCACGATGCCGAGCAGCAGCGCAGCCTCGACCGACCAGATCGCGACGACGGTCTTGATCGACGTCGTGACCGGCGCGTGCACGCCGGGCAGCACCTCCGGCGCGACCGTGTACGACGCGGCGCCGTACCACTGCGGAATCAGCTTCGTGAACGCGAAGTTCGACACGCCGACCAGGATCAGCGGCAGGATCGCGAGCGCGGGATGCGGCAGCGACGTGGTCTCGACGCGCTCCGGCTCGTTGACGAGCGACGTGCCGTAGCCTTCGCCCTTCGCCATCGCCGAACGGCGGCGCCATTCGAGATACGTGAGGCCGACGACGATGATGAACAGCGAGCCGATCGTGCCGAGCACCGGCGCGGCCCAGGCGGTCGTCTTGAAGAACGTGGTCGGGATGATGTTCTGGATCTGCGGCGTGCCGGGCAGCGAATCCATCGTGAACGAGAACGCGCCGAGCGCGATCGCGCCGGGCATCAGCCGTTTCGGGATGTTGCTCTGGCGATAGAGTTCGGCCGCGAACGGATAGACCGCGAACACCACGACGAACAGCGATACGCCGCCATAGGTGAGCAGCGCGCACACCGCGACGATCACCGCATTCGCGCGTGAACGGCCGATGTAGCGGATCGCCGCATGGACGATCGACTCGGAGAACCCGGAGAGTTCGATCACCTTGCCGAACACTGCGCCGAGCATGAACACCGGGAAATACAGTTTGACGAAGCCGACCATCTTCTCCATGAAGATGCCGGAGAAGACCGGTGCGACGGCGGCGGGTTCGGTCAGGAGCACCGCGCCGAGCGCGGCGATCGGCGCGAACAGGATCACGCTGTAGCCGCGATACGCGGCAAACATCAGGAACGCCAGCGCGGCGAGGACGATCACGAAAGACAAGGGAGTCTCCTAATGGCTTTGGTTGTTGTTCGATCGCGGGACGCGCCGCGGACCGGCTCGGGTTCGTGCAGGTTTCGTGCCATCGGCCGGATTGCGCCGCCGGACATGGGTCCGCCGGAGACTGGCTGGCCCGCGCCGGTCGTTGTCTGAGGATTCTACATAAAACGTCTCCATCCGGAGACGAAATGGCCGTTCTGCCAGCCCGTGGAATCGGGCAGGGCTTTCCCGGACAACGCGTTGCGGCGTGTCTCCAGAGTGAGATAATCCGTCTCGTTCCGGAGACAGCCGGCCCAGAATACACGGAGACGACGACACGATGATGAATGACTGGGCCCGCCTGCCCGTCAACTACGGCGACGTGCTGCGGCGCGCCGCCGAGTCGCTGTTCCGGACCTTCGAGGATTCGAGCGCGGGCACGGTGGTCGTCGATCGCGATGCGCGTGTGGTGTGGATGAACGAGCGGTACGCGGCGCGCTTCGGTTTCGCCGATCCGCAGCAGGCCGTCGGCCTCGACTGCGAGGCCGTGATCCCGAACAGCCTGATGCGCGAGGTCGTGTCGACCGGGCAGCCGATCCTGCTCGACATCATGGAGACGGGCCGCGAGCCGCTCGTCGTGACGCGCCTGCCGCTGAAGAACGAGGCCGGCGAGACGGTCGGCGCGATCGGCTTCGCGCTGTTCGACCAGTTGAAGACGCTTACGCCGATCTTTTCCCGCTACGCACAGCTTCAGCAGCAGCTGATCGCGACGCAGCGTTCGCTCGCGCAGGCGCGCCGCGCGAAATACACGTTCGCGAGCTTCGTCGGCACGAGCGCCGCGAGCCTCGAAACCAAGCGCCAGGCACGCCGCGCCGCGCAGGTCGATTCGCCGGTGCTGCTGCTCGGCGAGACGGGCACCGGCAAGGAACTGCTCGCGCATGCGATTCACGCGGCGTCGGCGCGTGCGCTCCAGCCGCTCGTGACCGTCAACGTCGCCGCGATTCCCGACACGCTGCTCGAAACCGAATTCTTCGGTGCCGCACCCGGTGCGTACACGGGCGCCGATCGCAAGGGGCGCATCGGCAAGTTCGAGCTGGCCGATCGCGGCACGCTGTTTCTCGACGAGATCGGCGACATGCCGCTGCCGCTGCAGGGCAAGCTGCTGCGCGTGCTGCAGGACAAGGAATTCGAGCCGGTCGGCTCGAACCGGATCGTGCGCGCCGACGTCCGGATCATCGCGGCCACGAGCGCCGACTTGCCGGCGCTGGTCGCGGCCGGGCGTTTTCGCGCGGATCTCTATTACCGGTTGAACGTGCTGACGATCCACGCGCCGCCGCTGCGCGAGCGCGCGTCCGACATCGCGGCGCTCGTCTATGCGACGCTTGAGGAGCTGGCCGCGCAGCACGGGCGCGCCGCCCATTGCGAGCTGACCGACGATGCGCTGCGGATGCTGTGTGCGTATCCGTGGCCGGGCAACGTGCGCGAGTTGCGCAATACGCTCGAACGCGCGCTGATGCTGTCGGACCGGTCGGTGATCGACGCGCGCGCGCTCGCGCCGTTCCTTGGGCCGATGCGCGTATCGACGGACGCGGCCGCACCGGCGCAGCCGCTGGCCGTGGCACCGGTCGAACCGCGCGCGGGCGAGCGGCCTGCCGTGCCGGCCGCTTCGTATGCCGATGCATTGGCGGCGTGGGAGCGCCAGTTCCTGACCGATGCGCTGGCGGCCTGCGACGGGAAGGTGGTGGAAGCGGCCGCGCGCATCGGGATCGGCCGCGCGACGCTGTACAAGAAACTGGCGGCGCTGGGTATCGACCGGTGAGCCAGACGGCCAAGCCGACGCGCTCGGACGTGAAGCATCGAACAGGAGATCACGATGAAACGGATCGGCATCGCAGGGTGGCTGACCATGTTGCTGGCGACCGCAGCGTTCGCGCAGTCCGGCGACACCGATGCACCCGAGGCGCGGCGCAACTGGTACAACGATCCGTTCATCGCGCTGTCGCGGGACGTGGCCGAATGCCCGTTGCCGCTCGGCCCATGGATGACCCGGGCCGAAATGACGGACGACGCGCATTACCGCGCCGAACGCGGCACCACCTGCTGGCTCGCGCATCGCTGCACGAAGCCGAATTCCTATATGTATGACGCACCGATCGCCGACGCCGTGAAGGCACACTTCGCCAACTCCGATCGGCTGCATGGCACGAGCCTGTGGATCACCGTGCAGCGACGTTTCATTTACGTCGAAGGATGTGCGGATACGGCGTTCGATCAGCCGGCGTTGCAGCGCGAACTCGAGGCGCTTCCGGACGTCGAGCAGGTGTTCGTTCGCATCACCGACGATCCACGCAAGCGCTTGCCGTACAAGGCGCGCGGGCAACCCGGCCGAACGCCGAACTGACGGCCGAAGGGTCGCGCATGGCATACTCGCGGCATTCAAAAAAAGGTTGACGGGAACCACAATGAAACACATGCTTGCGTCGGTCTGTCGGTGGCCTCGGGCGGCCGTTGTGTTGGCTCTGGTTGCAGGGCTCGGCGGGTGTGGCGGCAGCGCGCCGCTGTTCACTTCGGACGGGCGTCCGACTACCCAGGTGCAATGCACCGGTAGCGACTGGAGCAATTGCACGGACAACGCGCGGGCGATCTGCAACGGCGATTTCGAAGTGATTCAGCAATCGAGCGATGACGCCACGCGAAATCTTCTCTTCGCATGCAAGAAAAAGAGCGGTTATTGATCCCGAGATAACCGGCTGAGGCGACCACGATCGGGCGAAGTGTTTTTCTGTTGGCTGAGCGTCATCTATTTTTCACGAATAACACTCACGGAGTCCCATCCATATGGCGACCTACAGGCAACTGACCGCGCAGCTCGAACGGCTTCAGCAAAAGATCGACAAGGAACGCGAAAAGGCGATTGCCGATGCGATTGCCGATATCCGCGCGAAAATCGAGGAATACGACATTACCCCGGAAGAGCTCGGGTTTCGTCCGGTGGGCGCGGCCGCTGGCGCAGCCAAGCCGAAGCGTGTGTCGCCGCCGAAATATTTGAATCCGAAGACGGGTGAAACCTGGAGTGGCCGCGGGCGCTCGCCGACCTGGCTCGGCAAGAATCGCGAGCGTTTCCTGATCAAGGATTGACTCCCGAAAAACCTCACCTATCGCGTACTGACTGACGGTGCGAACGGCCATGCGGCCGTCGCACCGTTTTGTTTTTGTGCACTCCCGGCGCGATTCCCGACGGCGTATTGAACCGCGACGCCGCGCAATTAACGGATCCCGATTTGCGAATTCGCTGCGATTCGACGGGATATCGCGGCGAATTCCGGTAAACAGCCGTGCAATTGCGCAGCGCATGCGTATTGGCCTGCGCCATTCTCGTGGTGCACGCGTGCTGCGAATTCCGATCACCTTTCGCGTGTTGGCGCGTGGCGCCGTGCAATTCCCGAAGAGTCTCACCATGGCTCCTGTAAATCCTCACCTTTGACGAAGCGGACGCCGCGTCGTGCTGCACGCCGGCACCGTGGGCGCCGAGCAGAGGTGCTCGGCCGGCGCGCGGCGATGGCTTCCGTGCTGGTGTTGCAAGCCCATGATGCGAGCGTTGACGTGGGTCGAACAGTCGACCGTTCGGCATATAGGCAGCCGCATGCGCTTCGCCTATGCTTGGGGTTCGCGTCGATCGGCGTATGGCCTGTCCGTGCCGCACGCCGATCGGGTCGTCTTTCGTTACCGCAGGGAGCCGATGTGACCGTTCGCCATCTCGATGCGTTATTCCAGCCCAAGTCCGTTGCGGTCGTCGGTGCATCGTCGCGCGCGGGCAGTATCGGCGCGATGGTGTGGTCGCGTGTGCTCGACGGTGCATTCGAGGGGCCCGTGTGGCCCGTCAATCCGAAGTATCGTGAGCTGCACGGGCATCCGGTCGTTGCCGATGTCGACCGGTTGCCCGCGCCGCCGTCGGTGGCCGTGATCTGCACGCCGCCCGCGACCTGGGCCGGGATCGTGCGCAAGCTCGGCGAGCTCGGCGCGCGTGTTGCGGTGATCGTCGGCGAGGCGCGCACCGATGCCGATCGCGCCGCGCTCGATCGCACGCTGAAGGCGGCGAAGCCGTTCGTGCTCCGTATCGTCGGGCCGGGCAGCCTCGGCGTGCTGTCGCCTGCACGGCACGCGCATTTCGGCGCGCCGGCCTACACGGCACGATCGGGCGGCGTCGCATGGGTGTCGCAATCGAACGCACTGACGAACGCGGTGCTCGGCTGGGCCGATGCACGGGGCCTCGGTTTTTCGCACGTCGTCGCGCTCGGCGGCGAGTCCGACGTCGATGCGGGCGACGTGCTCGACTATCTCGCGAGCGATCCCGGCACGCGCGCGATCCTGCTCGAACTCGATACCGTGCGCGCCGCGCGCAAGTTCATGTCGGCCGCGCGCGCGGCCGCACGCAACAAGCCGGTGCTCGCATTGCGCACCGGCCGCGCCGATCCCGGCGACGCGCTCTATACGGCGGCGTTCCAGCGCGCGGGGATGGTGCGTGTGGATGCGCTCGACGATCTGCTCGACGAGATCGAGACGCTCGGCGTCGGCCGCGTCACGGCGCGCGGCGCGGCCACGCTCGTGACGAGCGATGCGGGTGTCGCGAAACTCGCGGTCGATGCGGTGGCCGAGGTGCGCGATGTGCTGACCGACTGGTCGCCCGCGGCCACGTCGGCGGTGTCGGCGGCGCTGCCGCATCTCGCATCGCCCGGCAATCCGCTGACGCTGGGCGACGATGCGCGCCCCGAGCATTTCGCCGCGGCGGTCAAGGCGCTCGCGCCGTTCCCGCAAACGGGCACGCTGTTCGTCGTCCATTCGACTTCCCACAGCGCGCCGGCCGATGCGGTTGCGCATACGCTGATCGAATCACGGCAGTACGCGCATCGCGGCATCCTCGCGTGTTTCTTCGGCGCGGTCGACGCGGCGACGCGCGATGCGCTGCACGCGAACGGCATTCCGGTGCACACCACGCCGCAGCGGCTCGCGCGCGCGTATGCGCGTCTCGTCGACTACAACCTCGGGCGGCAACTGCTGATGCAAACGCCCGAGGGCACGCCGCCGCAGCCGGCCGAGTGTGTGGCATCCGCGCAGGCCGACGCGCGCCGGAGGGTCGAAGCCGGCCAGCATGAACTGACCGGCGAAGCCGCGCTGCACTGGCTGTCTCATTTTGGCCTGCAGGGCGAGCCTGCCGTCGAGCCGGCCGGAAAGAAAGTCGTCGATGTCGCCGTCGACATGTACGACGATTCGAACTTCGGCCCGGTGTTTCGCTATGCCGTGCCGCCCGCGGACGGCGTATCGGCGCCGTTCGTCGTCTATGGCCTGCCACCGCTGAACACCGTGCTTGCCCGCGCGGTGATGGAGCGCTCGCCGTATGCACGCAGCACACCCATCGAGCCGACGCTCGACGCGTTGACGGCGCTGTCGCAGGTCGTCTGCGACGTGCGTGAAGTCGTTGCGATGTCGGTCACGCTGCGCGTGCTGTCCGACCGCGCGCACGTGATCGCGCCGCGCATCACGATGGCAGCGGGGCGCAGCCGGCTCGCGATCATGCCGTATCCACGCCACCTCGAGCAGACGCTCGAGTGGCGCGGCGAGACGGTGACGATCCGCCCGATCCGTCCGGAAGACGAGGCCGCGCACAACGAACTGCTCGGCGCGATGACGCCGGAGGATCTGCGGATGCGTTTCTTCGGCGCGGTGCGCAGCTTCGATCATTCGCAGGTCGCGCGCATGACGCAGATCGATTACGACCGTGAGATGGCCTTCATCGTGTCGTTCACCGACGTGTCGGGGCGCGACCACACGCTCGCGGTGGTACGCGCGGTGGCCGATCCCGACAACGAGACGGCGGAGTTCGCGATCGCGGTACGACCCGATCAGAAGGGCAAGGGGCTTGGCCGGCTGATGATGACCCGCATCATCGACTACGCGCGCTCGCGCGGAACCGCCTGGATGATCGGCGAGGCGCTGCGCGAAAACACGGCGATGATCTCGCTGGCGAAGGCGTGCGGGTTTGCGGTGTCGACGACGGAGGAGCCTGGCGTCGTGGGCTTCAGGATGAAGTTGCAGCCGTAGCGTCTGTCGGCGGCCCGACGCGCGGAGACGTGCATGCGGTGGATGTCTCCGGCCTTCCGGCACGTTCGGAAGGTTCCCGGTCAGGAATGCAGGGCATTCGAACCTGCGTCGCGAGCGAAGCAACCGAGAAAGTGTCGGCGCCTGTTCGCAGCGGAAATATCGACGCGCAAATGGCACCGATCCGGCACCGCGAGACGCGTACCGCTTGCCGTGATACCCGCCCCGCGCCGCTGTTTCAGACACGGTGTCGTCACGCATTTACCGCCGCATTCCGCCTTCGAAAATTCGAACTTACCCAAAAGGTGAGACTTTTCGGGAACTGTCGGTTAGCTTCTCCGGGAAGGTTGGGGTGAGTCGATACGGGAGCGCTGGGTGAGCCGATACAGGATCACTCGGTGAGCCTTCCCGGGAATGGCTGGTGAGCACGTTCGGGAGCCGCCGGTGAGCCTTTCCGGGGCACATGGGTGAGGATCTGCGGGAAGCGTCGGTGAGGACATCCGGGACGCTTGGGTGAGGGTCTCCAGGAGCCAGGGTGAGCTTATTCGGGAGGGTTCGGTGAGCGCTTTCGGGACGCAAAGGTGAGGCTTTTCGGGAGCGTGCGGATGCACGTCTCCCGCAAGCGCAACGCCGGCCTGGGCCGGCGTTATGCGGGGCGCGGGCACGCAGGAAGCGTGCCCGTGACTACATTCAGGCAGCGAGTTTCGACGCCGCGTCGTTCACCTGGTCGCGCGAAATCGCGAGTTCCTCGAGGTGCGGATCGGCATAGACGGCGCCGGTTTCGCGTTCGAGGCGGGCGATCGTCAGCGCACAGCGCGCCGTGTCCTTCGGCATCGCGATGAAGCGCTTGACCGATTCGCCGGACGTGAACGCCTCGAACAACGCGCCGCGCACGTCGTCCGGGAGCGTCTTGGTCCACTGGTACGGCTTGCCGTTGAACGTGATCGACGGCGGCAGCGTGCGTTCCTTCTTGGTCGCCGTGATGAGCCCGTAGGTGCGGGCCGCGTCGCCGATCTGTTCGGGCGAGAAGAGTTCGTCGGGCGTGATGTCGAACTGCTCGATGTAGCTCTCGATCGCCTGCATTGCAGCGGTACGATCGTCGCGCTTCTTCTGCGCGCGCGCGACGATATCGCGCAGCTCGTCCGCCTCTTCGGGCGTGATCGTGAAGCTTGCCTGCTTCTGCTGAAGTTCGGAGAAACGCTGGAATTCTTGATCGTTCAGAAGTTTGGCCATGACATCCATCGGACACGACGGCCGCGACAACCGGCCGCCGTAGTTTTTGAGAGGGCCGCTATTTTAGCGTAGCGCCGTGGGCGCACGATATGGCACCGTGCATCGCGCTCCGCAGAAGGGTTGCGCGCGACCGGGGGCAACGCGATAGCGCCGCCCCCGGTGCGCTCCGCCGAGCCTGCGCGTCAGCAGGTCTCGTCGCGGCACATCGACAGATGGGCGGCCGTCTCGCGCACCCCTTCGACGACCGTGTCGACGGACGGCGCCATATGCGCATCGATCCGGCGCATGTACGGGCAGGTCAGCACCGCGATCGCATGGCCGGACGGCCCGAGGATCGGTGCGGTCAGGTCGGTCACGCCGTACGCCTGGCGGCTGTCCTCGCGCAGGTAGCCGTCCTGCCGGATGGACTGGCACGCATACGCGAGTTCCTGCTCGTTCAATGGCGCTTCGCCCTTGACCTTGCGGTGCTCGGCGAGCATGTGCGCGCGCTGCTCGGCGCCCTGGAACGCCAGCATCACGCGCCCCGATGCCGTATCGACGAGCCCGACACGCGAGCCGAGCCGGACCGACACGCCCCACGGGCCGGGCCCGTCGACCTGCGCGATCACGAGCAGGTTGCCGCGATCGTAGACGGACAGGTGGCACGATTGCTCGGAGGAATCCGCGAAACGCTGCATCGGCGGCAAGGCCTCGGCGATCAGCCGGCTCATCGGCGGATGGCGGTGCGCGAGCGAGAACAGCTTGAGGCTGAGCGTGTAGCGGTCGCCGCCGGTCGAGCGCATCACGTAGCGGCGCGCGACGAGGCGTTCGAGCATCCGGTAGATCTCGCTTGCGTTGCGGCCGAGTTCCTTCGTGATTTCGGTGCGGGTGAGGCCTTCTTTCTGCTCCGACAGGAGTTCGAGAATATCGAGACCCTTGTCGAGCGCGGGTGCGCGATAGCGGTCGATTGCGCCCATCGATTCCCGTGCGTCGCAGCCGGGAAGCAGGTCGTTGGTTGTTTGCATTGTCGGTGTGAAGTTGGGGGATTACTTTCGATCGATTGGCGACGCACGCTGACCGATTCTGCAACACGCTTGTGTCGCGCCCGCGTGTGGCGACGAACGCCATCCGTTTGAGCTTAACAACAAACATTTAGTGTGCAATGCAGCGTCTTTTTACCGATCGTTACCGGATAAGAACGGATCGATTCCCGTTCGGGATGACAGGGAAGCCCCGAATACCCGGTATTCATGACAGGTGGCAAACGTTCAAGGTGTTCGAAAGGAAAGCGGGTAGCGGCGCCGCCCCCGATGCTGCGCCGCAGCATCCGCGGGCGCACCAATAGTCGGTATCCGTCGTCTGTCATTTCACGCTGCGCGGCCGGTGGTACAAAGGCTGGCGGGCCAGCGACGGTGCGGCCGCGCGTGACGCCGGCCGGTGTGGGCCGGACCATGTCGCGGGTGCCGGGCCGTCGTCGCCGATGCGCAGACCGGCGGCCGCCCGTTCGATGCGCGCCATACTTCCGTGCGGCGCCACGATCGCTGCGCCCGCGCGACCCTCGCGCGTCGACGGCATGCCGGATGCGGCGTCGGCGCGCGCAATCGACGATCGACAATCAGTCCGGCGCGCGGCCGCGAAAGGCCGTGTCGGCCGGTATCCTGTCCCATTCGACAACAGAGGTTGACCACGATGAAACTGCTTCGCTATGGCCCGTCCGGCCTGGAAAAGCCCGGGATGCTCGACGCGGACGGCCGGATTCGCGACCTGTCCGCACAGGTTCCGGACCTGTCCGGCGATGTGCTGTCCGACGCGGGTCTCGCGCGGCTGCGCGCGATCGATCCGGCCACGTTGCCGCTGGTGTCGGGCGAGCCGCGCATCGGCGCGTGCGTCGGGCAGGTCGGCAAGTTCATCGGCATCGGCCTGAACTACGCCGATCACGCAGCCGAAGCCGGCATGCCGGTGCCGAAGGAGCCGGTCGTGTTCGGCAAATGGACGAGCTCGATCTGCGGCCCGAACGACGGCATCGATATCCCGAAGGGCTCGGTCAAGACCGACTGGGAAGTCGAGCTGGGTGTCGTGATCGGCGCGACCTGCAAGGACGTCGACGAAGCGCGCGCGCTCGATTACGTCGCGGGCTACTGCGTCGTCAACGACGTGTCCGAGCGCGAATGGCAGATCGAGCGCGGCGGCCAGTGGGACAAGGGCAAGGGCTTCGACACGTTCGGCCCGATCGGTCCGTGGCTCGTCACGCGCGACGAGGTGCCCGATCCGCAGCGTCTCGACTTGTGGCTCGAAATCGACGGACACCGCTATCAGAACGGCAACACGCGCACGATGGTGTTCACCGTCGCGCAGCTGATCGCCTATCTGTCGCGCTGCATGACGCTGCAGCCGGGCGACGTGATCACGACCGGCACGCCGCCGGGCGTCGGCATGGGCATCAAGCCGTCGCCGGTATTCCTGAAGGCCGGCCAGACGGTGCGCCTCGGTGTCGAAGGACTCGGCGAGCAACTGCAGCACACGCGCGACGCGCGATAGCCGCGCCCCCGGCGATTCCGTCGAACGACCGCCGCCGGCCGTTCAATAGCAAGGGCCCGATTCCGCATGGCGCGGAACCGGGCCCTTGTCTTTGATGACGCGAGCGCGATTACACGACGTTGTCGAGTTCGCAATGCGCTTCCAGCCGATATCCGTCGGGATCGACGACGAACGCCGCGTAGTAGCCGGGGCCGTAGTGGTCGCGCTTGCCGGGCCCGCCGTTGTCCTGACCGCCGTGTTCGAGCGCGGCGCGGTAGAACGCGTCGACTTCGACGGGCGAAGCGGCCTTGAACGACAGGTGCATCCCCGAGTCGGGATCAGGGGCGACGGGGCGACGCGCATATTGCAGCCACAACTGCGGCTCGGTTGCGCCGTACCCGATGGATTCGTCGTCGGTATGCAGCCTTTTGTAGCCGAGCGCGCCGAGCGTGCTGTCGTAGAAGGCTCGGCTGCGGCCGACGTGTGCAACGCCGAACGAAAGGTGATCGATCATGTGTGGCTCCTTGGACTGAAGAGGGACGTCAGTGCGGCAAACCTGCTTATAACCACCATGCCAGCCGCTTGTAGCGGAGTGTGCCGAGTGTGCTGCCGTAGAACGCACGGCTCCGGTTGTTGTGGATAACGCCGGACAAAAGACGATCGATCATCTGTGGCTCCTTGAACTGAGGCGGGTGTCAGTGCAGCAGACCATTTATAACTACTATGCTGGTTATGTTAGGAAGCGCCCGTGGGCTTGTCAACCGGCATGGTGGTTAGATACGATCCGGGCATGAGCGATATGCAACCTTCCGTCACGATGGACTGCCTGATTCCGGCGCCGCCCGAAACCCTGAGCATCGATTTCGCGAACACGCTGTACTGGCGCGGCAGCGATCCGCCGACGGAAACCTTCGGCACGATGGACGACCTGCTGGCGTGGTGTCGCGACCAGGCTGGCGTGCCGGCCGGGCTGGCGGAAGCGTGTCGTGCGCACGGCGAAGAGGCCGGTGAGCCGGCGATGCTCGCGCACGCGCTCGCATTGCGCGAGGCGCTGTATCGGCTCTTTCTTGCGCAGGCCGAACAACGCGAGCCGCAGGCGGACGATCTCGCGCTGCTCGGCGGCTTCCTGGCGGAAGCGGCGCCGCGCGTCGCGCTGGCACGCGTCGATGGCGGTTATGCGTGGCGGATCGGGGAGGGGCGTGCGACGCTGGCCGGGCTGCTGAGCCCGGTATTGTGGTCGGCGATCGACCTGCTCGGCGGTGCGCGGCTCGCGAAGGTCAAGCGTTGCGCGAACGACGCCTGCCAGTGGCTGTTCATCGACGACAGCAAGAACGGCAGCCGCCGCTGGTGTTCGATGTCGTCGTGCGGCAATCGCGCGAAGGCGTACCGCCACTATCACAAGGCCGACTGACGGCCGGCCCGTTCACTGCGCGTCAGCCGCCCGAGTTATTTCACCGACAGCTTCCGCCACAGCGTCGTCTTGCTGATGCCGAGCATCGCGCACGCGCGGTCGCGGTCGCCGCCGCATGCGTCGAGCACCGCGCGGATCTCGTCGGCTTCCGCGCGACGGCGGCGCGCGTGCAATGTCTGCGCATCGTCGCTCTCGGCCGCGTCGGGCGGTACTGCGAAGAGCTCGGGTGCGATCGCCTGCAGCGCGTCGGGATCGAGCACGCCGCACGCGGCGGCCGGATCGTTTTCATCGGCTTCCTCGGCCAGCTCCACCGCGATCCGCTCGATCACGTTCTGCAACTCGCGTACGTTGCCGGGCCACCGGTAGCGCGCGAGCGCGGTCTGTGTCGCGCCGAGCACGCGCGCGGCATCGGCGGCGTCGCGCAGGCGGTCGGCGAGGCGCGGCTCGCGTCGTGCGGCCTGCACGAGCAGCGTGGCCGCGAGTGCGGGGATGTCGGCGGCGCGCTCGCGCAGTGGCGGCAGGCCGACATTCAGGATGTTGAGCCGGTAATAGAGATCCGCGCGGAACGTGCCGGCTTCGACGGCCACGAGCAGCGGACGGTGCGTCGCGGCGATCACGCGCACGTCGATGCGGATCGGCTCGGTCGAGCCGAGGCGGATCACCTCGCGCTCCTGCAGCACGCGCAGCAGCCGGCTCTGCAGCGACGGCGGCATCTCGCCGATCTCGTCGAGAAACAGCGTGCCGCGGTGGGCGGCTTCGAACAGGCCGGTCTTGCCGCCGCGTCGCGCACCGGTGAACGCGCCTTCCTCATAGCCGAACAGCTCGCTCTCGAGCAGCGCCTCCGGAAACGCGCCGCAGTTGACCGCGACGAACGGGTAGCTGCGCCGCGCGGACAGCGCGTGCAGGCTTTGCGCGATCATTTCCTTGCCGGTGCCGCTTTCGCCGAGCACGAGCACGGTCGCGTCGGATTTCGCGTAACGGCGCACGAGATCGCGCACGCGCGCCATCGGCGCCGATGCGCCGACCACGTCGTCGAGCGCGTAGCGCGCGGCGAACTGCTGCGTGGTGGGTTGCGAGCGCAACGCGCGGTCGAGCCGTTCGACCGCGCGCGATTCCTGGAACGTCAGCACGCTGCCCGACGTGACGCCGCGATCGACGAGCGGCCCGCGATGCACGACGTAGCGCACGCCGCGCACGGTCGCGAGCGCGTCGCCGTCCTCGCCGCGCAGCGTGCGCAGCTCGGGCCGCAGGTCGACCAGCGCGCGGCCGACGGCCGCCGCGGGTTCGACCCCGAGCGCCGACGCGAGCCGTTCGTTGATCGCCTCGACACGGCCGCGCGCATCGAGCGCGACCACGCCGTCGCGCAGGTGCTGGAGCAGGTTGTCGAGCCGCTGGCGCCGGAACGCCTCGGCGTGCGTCGCATACGCGACTTCGAGCGCGGTCTCGACGGCCTTGCGCACCGATGCATGCGAATACAGGAACACCGCGCCCATGCCGGCGCTGGCCGCGAGATCGGTGACGAGGCCGGGGCCGACGATCGTCTCGATGCCGCGGTCGTGCAGGTCGTGCACGCAGGCTTCCGCTTCCTGCGCGGACTGATATGACGCAAACTGCACGTCGAGGCCATACGCGGCGACGAAGCGGCGCACTTCGGGCGGCGTTTCCCCGGCGCTGACGAGCGCGATGCGCGACGCATCGCGCCGGGCGCGCGCGAGCGCCTGCATCACGTCGAAACCGGTCGGCGACACGACCACCACCGGCACCTGCGCACGCGTCTTCAGGAAGCCGCCGTTCGAGCCGGCCGCGACGATCACGTCGGGCCGCGCGGTGCCGGCCTCGGCGATCGCGCTGAGCGCATCCTCATAGGCGCGCGTGACGATCCGCACGTCGGCGCGTTCGTCGAATTCGCCGGCGATCTCGCGAAACAGGTCGCGCAGGCGGCTGATGCCCATCGCCCAGATGCGCGGGCGCGCCGCGCGATCGGCCGGGCCGACGGGCTTGGTCGAAGAGAGGTCCATGACGATCGATTATGCGCGCGCGATTTCACTTTTGAAACATGAAATTTCTGAATTGAAATCTCCGGGCCCGTCGACGCCCGTGCCGGTTGCTTAAGAATCAGTGGGTTAGCGACGTGGCGCGAGCTGGCCCGGTCCTTGCTGTTAATGGTCGTTCCTTCAGGAGGCCGTTCATGAGCAATACGCATCTTCAGAGCGCCGGCGCGAAATTCCGCGCGGCAGTCGCGGCGGAGCAGCCGCTGCAGGTGGTCGGCGCGATCACCGCCTACGCAGCCAAGATGGCGCAGGCCGTCGGCTTCAAGGCCGTGTACCTGTCGGGTGGCGGCGTCGCCGCGAACTCGCTCGGGATCCCCGACCTCGGCATCAGCACGATGGAAGACGTGCTGATCGACGCGAACCGGATCACCAACGCGACCGACCTGCCGCTGCTGGTCGACATCGATACCGGCTGGGGCGGCGCGTTCAACATCGCGCGCACCGTGCGCTCGTTCATCAAGGCCGGCGTCGCGGCCGTGCACCTGGAAGACCAGGTCGGCCAGAAGCGCTGCGGCCACCGTCCGGGCAAGGAAGTCGTGCCGATCGAGGAAATGGTCGATCGCGTCAAGGCAGCGGTCGATGCGCGCACCGACGACCAGTTCGTGATCATGGCGCGCACCGACGCCGCCGCCGCCGAAGGGATCGACTCGGCGATCGAGCGCGCGGTGGCCTACGTCGAAGCCGGCGCGGACATGATTTTCCCGGAAGCGATGAAGACGCTCGACGACTACCGCCGCTTCAAGGCCGCCGTGAAGGTGCCGATCCTCGCGAACCTGACCGAATTCGGCTCGACGCCGCTGTTCACGGTCGACGAGCTGCGCGAGGCGAACGTCGATATCGCGCTGTACTGCTGCGGCGCGTATCGCGCGATGAACAAGGCCGCGCTGAACTTCTACGAGACGGTGCGCCGCGACGGTACGCAGAAGGAAGCCGTGCAGACGATGCAGACGCGTGCCGAGCTGTACGACTTCCTCGGTTATCACGAATACGAGCGCAAGCTCGACGAGCTGTTCGCGCAGGGCAAGAAGTAAGCGCCCGCGCGCCGGGACACGATTCCGGAGAGCGTTGCATGGGGCCGCACCAGGCGCTGAAGCGCCGAGTCCGGCCGACCGACCATCCCCCAGATACAGATTGGAGAGCAGAAACATGAGCGAGACGAAAGACGCAGCAGCACCGGCCGCCGCAGGCGCGTTCAAGCCGAAGAAGTCGGTGGCGCTGTCGGGCGTGACGGCCGGCAACACGGCACTGTGCACGGTCGGCAAGACCGGCAACGACCTGCACTATCGCGGCTACGACATTCTCGACGTCGCCGAGTCGTGCGAATTCGAGGAAATCGCCCACCTGCTCGTGCACGGCACGCTGCCGAACCTGACCGAACTGGCCGCATACAAGACGAAGCTGCGCGCGCTGCGCGGCCTGCCGAACGCGCTGAAGGCGGCGCTCGAGCAGATCCCGGCGTCCGCGCACCCGATGGACGTGATGCGCACCGGCGTGTCGGTGCTCGGCACCGTGCTGCCGGAGAAGGACGACCACAACCTGCCGGGTGCGCGCGACATCGCCGACCGCCTGATGGCATCGCTCGGCTCGATGCTGCTGTACTGGTATCACTTCTCGCACAACGGCAAGCGCATCGAGACGGAAACCGACGACGACTCGATCGGCGGCCACTTCCTGCACCTGCTGCACGGCAAGACGCCGTCGAAGTCGTGGGTCGAGGCGATGCACACGTCGCTGATCCTGTACGCGGAGCACGAATTCAACGCGTCGACGTTCACCGGCCGCGTGATCGCGGGCACGGGCTCGGACATCTATTCGGCGATCACCGGCGCGATCGGCGCGCTGCGCGGGCCGAAGCATGGCGGCGCGAACGAAGTCGCGTATGAAATCCAGAGCCGCTACAGCTCGCCGGACGATGCCGAAGCCGACATCCGCCGCCGCGTCGAGAACAAGGAAGTCGTGATCGGCTTCGGCCACCCGGTCTACACGATCTCCGATCCGCGCAACAAGGTGATCAAGGGCGTCGCGCACAAGCTGTCGAAGGAAGCGGGCGACCTGAAGCTGTACAACATCGCCGAGCGCCTCGAATCGGTGATGTGGGAAGCGAAGAAGATGTTCCCGAACCTCGACTGGTTCAGCGCGGTGTCGTATCACATGATGGGCGTGCCGACCGCGATGTTCACGCCGCTGTTCGTGATCTCGCGCACGTCCGGCTGGAGCGCGCACATCATCGAGCAGCGCATCGACAACAAGATCATCCGCCCGAGCGCGAACTACACCGGTCCGGAAGACCTGCAGTTCGTGCCGATCGAAAAGCGCTGACATGCCCACCGCGCACACCGGCCTCCCGCGTGACGGGGGCCGGCGTGCGCCGGACGCCATACCCGAGTTCCCCACACCATGAATACCGCCAACCGCAAACCCCTGCCCGGCACGTCGCTGGACTATTTCGACGCGCGTGCCGCGGTCGAAGCGATCGCGCCCGGCGCCTATGACACGCTGCCGTACACGTCGCGCGTGCTCGCCGAAAACCTCGTGCGCCGCTGCGATCCGGCGATCCTTGCCGATTCGCTGAAGCAGATCATCGAGCGCAAGCGCGAACGTGATTTCCCGTGGTTTCCGGCGCGCGTCGTGTGCCACGACATCCTCGGGCAGACGGCGCTCGTCGATCTCGCCGGCCTGCGCGACGCGATCGCCGACGGCGGCGGCGACCCGGCCAAGGTGAACCCGGTCGTGCCCGTGCAGCTGATCGTCGACCACTCGCTCGCCGTCGAATGCGGCGGCTTCGATCCGGACGCGTTCGCGAAGAACCGCGCGATCGAGGATCGCCGCAACGAGGATCGCTTCCACTTCATCGAGTGGACCAAGAAGGCGTTCGAGAACGTCGACGTGATCCCGCCGGGCAACGGCATCATGCACCAGATCAACCTCGAGAAGATGTCGCCGGTGATCCAGGCGCAAGACGGCGTCGCGTATCCGGACACCTGCGTCGGCACCGACAGCCACACGCCGCACGTCGACGCGCTCGGCGTGATCGCGATCGGCGTCGGCGGCCTCGAAGCGGAGAACGTGATGCTCGGCCGCGCATCGTGGATGCGCCTGCCCGACATCGTCGGCGTCGAGCTGACCGGCAAGCGCCAGCCCGGCATCACCGCGACCGACGTCGTGCTCGCCCTGACCGAGTTCCTGCGCAAGGAAAAGGTGGTCGGCGCGTACCTGGAATTCCGCGGTGAAGGCGCGGCGAGCCTCACGCTCGGCGATCGCGCGACGATCTCGAACATGGCGCCCGAATACGGCGCGACGGCCGCGATGTTCTTCATCGATGGCCAGACGACCGACTACCTGCGCCTCACCGGCCGCAGCGACGAGCAGGTGAAGCTCGTCGAGACCTACGCGAAGGCGGCCGGCCTGTGGGCCGATACGCTGAACAATGCGCAGTACGAGCGCACGCTGACGTTCGACCTGTCGAGCGTCGTGCGCAACATGGCCGGCCCGTCGAACCCGCACAAGCGGCTGCCGACGTCCGATCTCGCCGCGCGCGGGATCGCCGGCCAGTGGGAAGAGAAGGCGGGCGAGATGCCCGACGGCGCGGTGATCATCGCCGCGATCACGAGCTGCACGAACACCAGCAACCCGCGCAACGTGATCGCGGCGGCCCTGCTCGCCCGCAACGCGAATGCGCGCGGCCTCACGCGCAAGCCGTGGGTGAAGAGCTCGCTTGCGCCCGGCTCGAAGGCGGTCGAGCTGTACCTGGAAGAAGCGAACCTGCTGCCCGAACTGGAAAAGCTCGGCTTCGGCATCGTCGCGTTCGCGTGCACGACCTGCAACGGGATGTCGGGCGCGCTCGACCCGAAGATCCAGCAGGAGATCGTCGATCGCGACCTGTACGCGACGGCCGTGCTGTCCGGCAACCGCAACTTCGACGGCCGTATCCACCCGTATGCGAAGCAGGCGTTCCTCGCATCGCCGCCGCTGGTGGTCGCGTACGCGATCGCCGGCACGATCCGCTTCGACATCGAGAAGGACGTGCTCGGCCACGACCAGGACGGCCAGCCCGTCACGCTGAAGGACATCTGGCCGACCGATGAGGAGATCGATGCGATCGTCGCGTCGAGCGTGAAGCCCGAGCAGTTCCGCAAGGTCTACGAACCGATGTTCGCGCGTAGCGCGGATGCCGGCGAGCGCGCGGCGCCGCTGTACGACTGGCGCGCGCAGAGCACGTACATCCGCCGTCCGCCGTACTGGGAAGGCGCGCTGGCCGGCGCGCGCACGCTGCAGGGGATGCGCCCGCTCGCGGTGCTCGGCGACAACATCACGACCGATCACCTGTCGCCGTCGAACGCGATCCTGCTGGACAGCGCGGCCGGCGAATACCTCGCGAAGATGGGTTTGCCGGAAGAAGACTTCAACTCGTACGCGACGCATCGGGGCGACCACCTGACCGCGCAGCGCGCGACCTTCGCGAACCCGACGCTGATCAACGAGATGGCGATCGTCGACGGCGCGGTGAAGAAGGGCTCGCTCGCGCGCGTCGAGCCGGAAGGCAAGGTCATGCGGATGTGGGAAGCGATCGAGACCTACATGAATCGCAAGCAGCCGCTGATCGTCGTGGCCGGCGCCGACTACGGCCAGGGCTCGTCGCGCGACTGGGCGGCGAAGGGCGTGCGGCTCGCGGGCGTCGAGGCGATCGCCGCCGAAGGCTTCGAGCGGATCCACCGCACGAACCTGATCGGGATGGGCGTGCTGCCGCTCGAGTTCAAGCCGGGCACCAACCGGACGACGCTCGGCATCGACGGCACCGAGACCTTCGACGTGATCGGCGAGCGCACGCCGCGCGCCGACCTGACGCTCGTGATTCATCGCAAGAACGGCGAGCGCGTCGAAGTGCCGATGACGTGCCGGCTCGATACGGCCGAGGAAGTGTCGATCTACGAGGCGGGCGGCGTGCTGCAGCGCTTCGCGCAGGACTTCCTCGAATCGTCGCAGGCGGCTTGATCGCGTCACACAGGGATAACGCACACATGGCTCACACTCCTCAAATCAGGATTCCCGCGACCTACATGCGCGGCGGCACCAGCAAGGGCGTGTTCTTCCGGCTGCAGGACCTGCCGGACGCCGCGCAGGCGCCGGGCGCCGCGCGCGACGCGCTGCTGCTGCGCGTGATCGGCAGCCCCGATCCGTACGGCAAGCAGATCGACGGGATGGGCGGCGCGACGTCGTCCACCAGCAAGACGGTGATCGTGTCGAAGAGCGCGCGGCCCGGCCACGACGTCGACTACCTGTTCGGCCAGGTGTCGATCGACAAGGCGTTCGTCGACTGGACCGGCAACTGCGGCAACCTGTCGGCGGCGGTCGGCCCGTTCGCGATCAGCGGCGGGCTGGTCGATCCGGCGCGCGTACCGCGCGACGGCGTCGCGACCGTGCGGATCTGGCAGGCGAACATCGGCAAGACGATCGTCGCGCATGTGCCGGTGACGAACGGCGCGGTGCAGGAAACGGGCGATTTCGAGCTGGACGGCGTCACGTTCCCGGCGGCCGAAGTGCAGCTCGAGTTCATGGACCCGGCCGCCGAGGAAGAAGGCGCGGGCGGGTCGATGTTCCCGACCGGCAACCTGATCGACGATCTCGCGGTGCCGGGCGTCGGCACGCTGAAGGCGACGATGATCAACGCGGGCATTCCGACGATCTTCGTCGAGGCGGAAGCGATCGGCTATACGGGCACCGAGCTGCAGGACGCGATCAACGGCGATGCGAAGGCGCTCGAGAAGTTCGAGACGATTCGTGCGCACGGCGCGCTGCGCATGGGCCTGATCGACACGCTCGATGAAATCGCGACGCGGCAGCACACGCCGAAGATCGCGTTCGTCGCGAAGCCGGCCGACTACGTCGCATCGAGCGGCAAGCGCGTGAACGCGGGTGACGTCGACCTGCTGGTGCGCGCGATGTCGATGGGCAAGCTGCACCACGCGATGATGGGCACGGCGGCGGTCGCGATCGGCACGGCCGCGGCGATCCCCGGCACGCTCGTGAACCTGGCGGCGGGCGGCGGCGAACGCAACGCGGTGCGCTTCGGGCATCCGTCGGGCACGCTGCGCGTCGGCGCGGAAGCGCAGCTTGAGAACGGCGAGTGGGCCGTCACCAAGGCGATCATGAGCCGCAGTGCGCGCGTGTTGATGGAAGGCTGGGTGAGGGTGCCGGGCGACGCGTTCTGACCGTGGCCGGTTCCGGCAACGTAGCCGGAATGCGCGCGGCTTGCCCCGATCCCTGCGAAGCGGACCCCGCGACGCAGGGATTTTTCATTTGACGCGTTAAAGCCCGCGTAACGGGTGCGATCCGCTTAGAGGCGTATGGCATCGTAGACCGTCGCGATACGCGACACCGACAGGAGAATCGCATGCCGCTCGATGCGCCGCTTTCCGGCATCCACATCGTCGAATTCGAAGGGCTCGGCCCCGGCCCGCTCGCGGGCTGGATGCTCGCCGGGATGGGCGCGCGGATCACGCTGATCGCCCGCCCGTCCGGCCGCACGAGCGCGCCGGACGCGTTGCAGGCCCGTGACGGCGACCTGCTGCGCGAAGGCAAGACGATCGTCGAACTCGACCTGAAGTCGCCGGCCGGCCGCGACGCCGCGCTCGACCTGATCGCGCAGGCCGATGCGCTGATCGAGGGGCTGCGGCCCGGCGTGATGGAGCGGCTCGGCCTCGGGCCCGACGATTGCGTCCGCCGCAAGCCGACACTCGTGTACGGGCGGATGACCGGCTGGGGCCAGCACGGCCCGCTTGCGGCCGCGGCCGGACACGACCTGAACTACGTCGCGCTGACGGGGCTGCTGTCTTTGTCCGCGCCGCGCGACGGCCGGCCGGGGTTGCCGCCGACCGTCGTCGGCGATGCGGGCGGTGCGCTGGGGCTCGCGTTCGGGATCGTCTGCGCGCTGTTCGACGTGCGCGGCGGCGGCCCGGGGCGCGTGGTCGACGGCGCGATCGTCGACATCGTGTCGATGCTTGGCTCGCTCGCGCTGTGGGCGCGCGCGAACGGGCAACTCGACGGCGCGCAGCCGAGCCTCTTTCACGACGCGCCGTTCTACGACGTGTATCGCTGCGCGGATGGTGAGTGCGTGACGATCGGCGCGCTCGAGCCGCCGTTCTATGCGCTGCTGGTCGAACGGCTCGGGCTGACCGACGTCGATCCGGCGTCGCAGTACGACCGCGCGCGCTGGCCCGCGCTGAAGGCGCGTTTCGCCGACGTGTTCGCGCAGCAGCCGTCCGCGCACTGGCGCGCGCTGCTCGAAGGCACCGATGCGTGTTTCGCGCCGGTGCTGAGCGTGGCCGACGCGGCTGCGCATCCGCACAACGCGGCGCGTGGGATCTATCGGACGGATGAGAACGGTAACGTGCGGGCGCGGATGGCGCCGCGGTTTCTGCCGCTGACGGGGGATGGGGCGGGTTAGCGCGAAGCCGGCTGCCGGCCGCTCACGCCGTTTCCTCCGGCGCATCCGGCATCTTGCCGTCGCCGACGCGGTTGATCGTGCCCTGCGCGATCGCGACGAGCCGCTCGTGATCGCCGTCGATGACGAACACATGACACTGGCAGGTCGCCTGGTGCCGCCCCGCGTAGACGAGCTTCGCGCGGGCGACGAGCGTGCCGTTCACGGCCGGCCGCAGGTAGTTGATCTTGTATTCCGCGGTGATTACGCGCGGGCCGAGCACGAGCGCGCCGGCGAACGTCAGCGCATTGTCCGCGAGGTAGCTGATGACGCCGCCGTGCACGAAACCGTGTTGCTGCCGCAGTTCCTCGCGCACGGGCAGGCACAGCGACACTTCGTTGTCGCCGATATGCATCAGCTCCGTGCCCAGCAGCATGCTGAACGGCTGCGCGCGCAATGCGCCGCGCGCGTGGTCCGTGATGTCGGTCATCGACTTTCCTCGAAATGAGTGCCCGCTTGCGCTGAACTCTAGGAAGGGGGATGCCGATAAGCAAGGAAATTCGTCCGCCTTTCGTGCAATTTCCAGCGTGATGCGACGCGATTATTGCGTCGAATGCCGTGGATTTCCCTGTTTGAGGATGATTCCGCTGGAATGCGCGGCCAACGTGAATTTCGCTGCCGTCCGCACCTAAAGTCCGACGAAGAAATGCCGCTAATGCCGGGGCATTGCCTCATCGTCCGCTTTCCAGGAATCTCCCCCATGTTCGGAAAAATCAAGCTCGCGTCGGGTCTGCTCGGCGTGTTGACCGTGTTTTGCGTCTTCCTGTTCGCGATCGAGGCGCTCGGCTTCTGGGCGCTCAAGTCGACGCGCAGCGGCGTCGACGATCTGTCGAACGTCGCGATCACGCAGGTCGAGGCGGCCAGCCAGGCGACCCAGCAGCTGCTCGACGCACGCATCAACCTGTCACGCGCCGGCACGCGGATGGTGCGCGGCGGCCCGAAACCCGACGACATCATCCGCCATGCCGGCGCGTCGCTCGCGGAAGCGGACAAGGCGTTCGCCGCGCTGACGGCCGCGCAGCCGGTCGACGATGCCAACCGCGCGCGCGTCACGGCGCTCACCGAGCGCTATCGCGCGTTGCGCGGCGCGCTGGGCGAACTCGTGCAGTTCCTCGACGCCGACAACATCCAGGCTTTTCTCGACCAGCCGACGCAGAGCATCCAGGATGCCTATATCGCCGAGTTGCGCCGCTTCACCGACTATGGCGGCGCATCGAGCCGCACGGCGCTCGACACCATCGACGGCGGCATGCTCTGGTTCAAGTCGGTCGGCATCGTGCTGCTGGTGGCGATGCTCGTGGCGAGCGCGGCGATCTACGCGGCCGCGCGGCGCGCGGTCGTCGCGCCGCTGGAAGAAGCCGGCCGCCATTTCGAGCGGATCGCGCAGGGCCGGCTCGATGAGGTCGTGCGGGCAGGCGGCGTGTTCGAGATCGACCGGATGCTGCGCGGCCTCGCCACGATGCAGACGAGCATCGCGGGCACCGTGCGCACGGTGCGCCAGGCGTCGGATGCGATCCACCTCGGCGCGGGCGAGATCGCGGGCGGCAACGCCGACCTGTCGGCGCGCACCGGCACGCAGGCCGCGTCGCTCGAGGAAACGGCCGCGAGCATGGAGGAACTGACGGCGACCGTTCGGCAGAACACCGACAGCGCGCGTGCGGCGAGCGCGCTGGCCGACGCGGCACTCGAGGCGACGAGCCACGGCGGCGGCGTGGTCGACAGCGTGATCGACCGGATGCGCGGCATCGCGCAGAGCTCGGGGCGGATCGCGGAGATCATCTCGGTGATCGACGGCATCGCGTTCCAGACCAACATCCTTGCGCTGAACGCGGCCGTGGAAGCCGCCCGCGCGGGCGAACAGGGGCGCGGCTTCGCGGTCGTCGCGGGTGAGGTGCGCTCGCTCGCGCAGCGCAGCGCGCAATCGGCGAAGGAGATCAAGGCGCTGATCGAGGATTCGGTTTCGCAGATCAACGGCGGCGCGGAGCTCGTCGAGCGCGCCGGCGAGGCGATGCGGACGGTGTCGGCGTCGATCACGCGCGTCGTGCAGACGATGTCCGAGATCACCGCGGCGTCGGTCGAGCAGAGCGTCGGGATCGAGCAGGTGAACCAGGCCGTCACGCAGATGGATCAGCTCACGCAGCAGAACGCGGCGCTGGTGGAGGAGGTCGCGGCGGCGGCCGCGTCGCTGAACGACCAGACCGCGCACCTGATGCAGGCGGTGTCGGTGTTCGAACTGGGCGACGGCCGCGCCGCACGCGGCGAGCGCGCGACGCCGTCGTTCGACGACGCGGGTTACGCGCCGGCCGGCAGCGCCGCGTAGGCGGTCTCGAGGTGGTAGGGTGTCGTCGACGGCATGTCGGCGCGCGCCACTTGCCCGTCCGCCGTCTTGCACTCGAACCAGCCGCGCGGATGCAGGAAGCGCGCGGCGAAGCGTTCGATCTGCCGCGCGAGCGGCGCGGAGGCCGCCGTGCCGCCGTGCGTCGCGAGCGCGCGCAGGTACTCGGTCTGCGCCCAGATCCGCTGCGTGCCGTCGATGCACGCGCCTTGCGCGTCGAGCGCCGCGCAGACGCCGCCCGTCTGCGGATCGACGCCGTATTGCTCCGCGAACACGAATGCGCGCGCCAGCGCGCCGGGGAGCCCGGTCCGCGCGAGCCGCGCGCCGGCCGCATCGACCAGATAGAACCACTCGAACTGATGGCCGGGCTCGAACCGGTTGTCGGCCGAGCCGAGCGGCAGCTCGGCCACGCAGCCGGTTGCCGCGTCGACGAACGTGCGTTCGACGGCCTGCGCGGTGCGCGCGAGCGCGTCGTCGAACGCCGTGTCGCCGAACGCAGCCGCCGCCGCGAGCCACGCTTCGGTCAGGTGCATCAGCGGATTCTGCAGCGCCCCGCTGCCGGATGACGAGAAATCGGCGTGGCGCGCCGCATCGAGCAGCGCGTCGCCGCGGTGCGGCGCGAAACGATCCTGAATCAGCGCGGCGGTCTCTTCGGCTGTCTTGCGCGCGGCGGCGTCGCCCGACGCCGCATACCACGCGGCGCACGCGAACACGATGAAGGCGTGCGTGTAGAGATCCTTGGTCGTGTCGAGCGGGGCGCCCTGCGCGTCCACGCTGTAGTGCCAGCCGCCGTGGCGCGGGTCGCGAAAGTGGCGGCCCAGCGCGTCGAACAGCGTGGCCGCGTGCGCGATGTCGCCGGCCTGCGCGAACACGAACAGTTGCCGTGCGCAGGCCATTGCGCGATAACGGGTCACGGGCAGCGGCGCGTGGGTGGCCGGATCGACGGCTTCGAACGGCAACTGTAATGTCTGGTCGAACCCTGAACCCCGCCAGATCGGCAAGACGACGTGCGCGAAATGGTGGCGCAGCTGGGCGGCCTGGGCGGAAGCGGAGTCGGAAACGGACATGACGGGGTTGAGCGCTGGGTTCGAAACGTGTCGGCGCGGCCCGGAGGATCGGCGCGGCCGGGGCCAAGGATAAAACATTCCGCACCGCCGGCACCAAAAAAGGAGATAAATCGCATGCTGAGCAACCTGGAACTCGTGATGCGGCTCGTCCTCGCGGCGGCGCTGGGCAGTGTCATCGGCTTCGAGCGCGAGCGTCTGTCGTGGGCGGCCGGCCTGCGCACGCACATGCTCGTCTGTGTCGGTTCGACGCTGATCATGATCGTGTCGGCGTTCGGGTTCGCCGACGTACTCGGCAGCAGCGAGCACATCGTGCTCGACCCGTCGCGGATCGCCGCGCAGGTCGTGTCGGGCATCGGCTTCCTGGGGGCGGGCTCGATCCTGCTGCGCGGCGAGATCGTGCGCGGGCTGACGACCGCCGCGAGCCTGTGGTCGGTCGCCGCGATCGGCCTCGCGGTGGGCGGCGGGCTCTACGTCGCGTCGATTTCGGCGACGATCATCATCCTGATCATCCTGGCCGGCATCAAGCCGCTGGAGCGGCGCTACTTCACGGTGCGCCAGCGGCGCCAGCTCGCGCTGACGGTCGTGAGCGGCACGCTGAACTTCGATTCGCTGCACGCGGCGCTCGGCCCGGACAGTGCGCGCGTGAAGCAGTTCATCGTGCAGCGCGCCGACGACACGGGCGAGCACGACGAGGTGCGCATCGCGCTCGCGCGGGTATCGGCACTCGAATATCAGGCGATCTGCGACAAGCTGCGCGCGCTGAAGGGCGTCACGCGTTTCGAAGAGGGCAACGGGTTGTCGGGCGACGAATAAGCGGAATCGGCGATGGGACATGCGACAATGGCCGACCACCGATTCCGTTCGACATCCGGTTCCGCGCTTGCGGGCCCCGCCATCCGATTTCCATGACCGAATCCGTTTCCTCGCCTCGCTCCCGCTCCCGTTCCAATCGTTCGTCGGCCCGTTCGCGCCCGCGCTCGGCTGCTGCCGCGGGCAGCACGTCCGCGAGGGCGACAGTGCGGTCCGGCAGTGCGCCGGCCGGCGACCCGTCGCGGGACGAACGGACGCTCGACCTGTTCGGCGATCCGGTGCTCGAGCCGGGTGAGCGCGCGCCTGCCGCGGCGCGTGACGAAGCGGGCGTGCAAGCCGATACGGCAGTCGATGTCGCGGACGACGTGGCGTCCGGGCGGCAGGCTGCGCTCGACGGGTTCAGTGCACCGGAAGGGGTGGCCGCGGCAGGGCTTGTGGAAGCGGCAGAAGGTGCTGTGACGCCTGAAGACGCGACGGTGGCGCATGGCGTTTCGTCGCCTGAAAGGGGTGGTGACGCAAACGTCGACGTCGTGCCGGCTTCCGGCGCGGCTGCGATGAAGGCGGTCGATATTCCCCTGGCCGATGGCGTCGCAACGAAGGCCGTCGATGGGCCTGCGGGCGATGGCGCCGCAACGGTGGCGACCAGGCTGCAGGCAACCGATGGTGCTGAGGCGAAGGCGACCGGATCTCAAGCGGCTGATGGTGAAGTGGCGAAGGCTGTTGTTGTTGCTGCCGCCGCCGTTAAATCCCGCGAAGGGCGGTCCTCCGGTGACACAGTGAAGGAACGCCGTGCGTCGTCGGGCGGCAAACGCCGGACGGCTGCCGGTGCAAGCGAAGCGACAACGGAGCAATCCGCGCCGGTCGTGACGAGCGTTGGCACGGCGGCGGACGCGGTCGGGGCGAGCCCGGTGACGACGGTCGAGCCGCAGACGTCGGCGCAGCCGGCCAAGCCGGTGATTGCCGCGAACACGGCGAACACGGCGAACACGGCCAACACGGCCAACACGGCCAACACGGCCAACACGGCGAACACGGCGAACGCCGCGAAGGCCCATGATGCCGCGCCGGGGGCCGACGCCACCGTATCCTCCGTTACGCAGCCGCAGGCTTCTGCTGCCTCCTTTGTCACGAAGCCCTCGGCGGAGCGCACGCAACCGGCCGCGCCGGCCTTCGATCCGGATACGCACTTGCGCCCGCTGACCGACCGGCTCGCCGCACTGCAGGCCGATGTGGATGGCCTGACGCGCACGGCCGATCGCGAGATGCGCCGCGTCAACCGCCTGCTGCTGGCGTTGGCCGTCGTCGTGCTGGCCGGGCTCGTCGCGCTGGTGATGCAGACGCGGCAGATCGCGCACCTGAAGCAGGACGTCGCGACGAAGCAGCAGCGGATCGATCGCCTCGCGGCCGATCTGTCGACGCAGCAGGCAACGCTGATGACGCTCGAGGAGCATCACGAGGCGCTTCTGTCGCAGGTCGACCGGCTTCAGCGCAACGCGAACCGCGAAGCCGCCGTTGCGAAGCGCGCTCGCCGCACGCGTTAATCGTTTCGACCCTATCCTGAGAGCTAGACGTAGCAAGGATCGCCGTGATGTACCGGCGATCCGCCGTCGCGCGCATGCGGCAAACTGATGCGGTGCGCTGGCAGAATTCAGGGAAAACCCTTAGAATGGAGTCCATCTAAGGGAAAACCCTAGCCACATCTGTCAGGAGTCTCACATGAGCTTCATCCTCGCCCTGCTGCAAAAGATCGACGACCTTTTCGTGTCCCCGCACCTGCCGCTCGACGCCGAATACTCGTACGCTGCGCGTCGTGCCGAAGCCGAGCGCGTGCGTCGTGCACACCTCGTGCCGATCGTCCTGTACCGTCGCTGATTCGCTGATTCGCTGATTCGCTGATTCGCTGATTCGCTGATTCGCTGTCAGCGCGGCACTCGCCGCACCTGCCTGTCCGCTTTCCGCCGCTGCATCGCGCGCCGGCGCGACCGTCCCGCTACACTGGAAGTCCGATTCCGTTCACGGTGACCGGGCCATGCTGCAGATGCGGCCGATGACGGCCAGCGAATTCCACGCGTACCGCACGCGAGCCATCGACGGCTACGCGAGCGATCTCGTTTCATCCGGACAAAATGCTGTCGAAGACGCGGCCAGCCGGGCGCGCGCCTGTTTCGACACGCTGCTGCCGGACGGCCTGCGTACCTCCGGCCAGACCCTCGTCGTGCTCATCGACGGCGCCAGCGGCGACGCGGTGGGCGACCTCTGGTACGCGATCGTGCCTGAAGGGCCGAACCGCACGCTGTTCATCTATGACCTCGACATCGCCCCGTCCCGGCGCCGCCAAGGCTGGGCCACGCGGACGCTCGAGGCGCTCGATGCCGAGGCACGCCGGTACGGCGTCACCGAGATCGGGCTGTCGGTGTTCAATCACAACGCGGCGGCCCGTGCGCTGTATCGTGCGTGCGGCTTCGCGCCGATCACGACGACCTTGATCAAGCCAGTCATTTCGGACTGAAGCCACTGGCCGGTGTCGCGTCGTCATGCGCTGGCGATTCGACTCGCCGCGATCGGCCAATGCCGGCCGACCTCACGATCCTTCATGTTCGCCACGCTCCACGCGCCGAACGCCGAACGCCGAACGCCGAACGGCCATCTGGCCGTTCGGCACCCGTCACCGGCACACGCCACACGTCACCGCGCGCGTCCCTTCCATCTCCGCAACAACAACGCATTGGTCACGACGCTGACGCTCGAAAACGCCATCGCCGCGCCCGCGATCACCGGGTTCAGCCAGCCGAGCGCCGCAAGCGGCACGCCGACCAGGTTGTAGACGAACGCCCAGAACAGGTTCTGCTGGATCTTCCGGTACGTGCGTCGGGAGATGTCGATCGCGTCCGCGACGAGCGCCGGGTCGCCGCGCATCAGCGTGATGCCGGCCGTGTGCATCGCGACGTCCGTGCCGGTTGCCATCGCGATGCCGACATCGGCCGCCGCGAGCGCGGGCGCATCGTTGATCCCGTCGCCGACCATCGCGACGATCCCGCCGTGCGTGCGCTTCAGCTCGGTGACGACGCGCGCCTTGTCGTCGGGCAGCACCTGCGCATGCACCTCGCCGATCCCGAGCGACGCCGCGACGGCGGCCGCGCTGCCGCGGTTGTCGCCCGTCACGAGTACGCTCGCGACACCGCGCGCCGACAGCGCCGCGATCGCGTCGCGGGCGCGCGGCTTCACGGTGTCGCCGAAAGCGATCAGCGCGAGCAACGCGCGTGGCGCGTCGGCGCGCATCAGCCACGAGATCGTGTTGCCCGCGCGCTCGAGCTCCGCCGCGCGTGCGTCGAGC
>NZ_JAAGPH010000007.1:0-120497 GCF_017104705.1 Burkholderia sp. Se-20373
CGCGGACACCGCGCGGCTTTACCAGGCGATGGGCACGCCGCCGGTCGACAAGCCCGGCCAGTCCGGCAGGACCGACAAGGCGGCCGACGCGCCCGCCACCGGCCAGCAAGCGCGCGCCGCCGGCGCCGACACGCCGCCTTCGCCGCAATAAGCCGGCCCTGCGATCGGGTGCGCGGAATTCCGCCGCGCACCCGATTTCCGATCTTCCGCTTGACCCTCACGTAGCGTAACGTTCGAGACTCCAGTGTGCGACCCGAATGGAGGAACGAATGCGACTGAAAGTGGGAGAGCTGGCGAAACGCAGCGGGCTGACCGTCCGCACGCTTCGTCACTATCACGCGATCGGTCTGCTGACGCCTTCGGCGCGCGCCGACAACGGCTACCGGCTGTACGACCGCCACGACATCGCGCGGCTCCACCAGATCCAGGCGCTGCGTCGCTTCGGCCTGTCGCTCACCGAAATCGGCGACCACCTGAACCAGCCCGACACACCGCTCGTCGAGATCGTCGCGAAGCAGATCGCGCTGCTCGACCGTCAGCTCGCGCAGACCGCGCAGCTGCGCGAGCGGCTCGTGAACCTGCATGCGCAGCTCGCCGCGGGCACGGAGCCGGAGCTGGCCGATTGGCTCACCACCCTGGAGTTGATGACCGTGTACGACAAATACTTTTCCGAGGAAGAACTCGCGCGCCTGCCGATGTACCAGAAGAGCCAGGCGGGCGACGCCGAATGGATCGCACTCGTCGACGCGGTGCGCGCGCTGCACGACGCGGGCGTGCCCGCCGAAGACGAACGCACCCGTGCGCTCGCCAGCCGCTGGATGGCGCTGCTCGTGCGCGACACGAACAACGATCCACGGCTGCTGGCGAAGCTGAACCTGATGCACGAATGCGAACCGGCGATGCAGTCGAAGATCGGCATTTCGACCGCGCTGCGCGACTATGTGCTGCGCGCGTCGGCGGAAACCAAGATGCGGATCTTCGAGAAGTACCTCACGCCGGACGAGATCCGCTTCATGCGCGCCCACTACGGTGAAAGCGCGATGGCATGGCCGCAACTGATGGGCGACGTGCGCGACGCGATCGAGGCGGGCGCCAGGCCGGATTCACCGGAAGGCCGCGCGCTCGCGCAGCGCTGGCTCACGCTGTTCTGCAGCTATGCCGGCAACGATCCGGCCACGCATGCGAAATTCCGCCGGGCGATGATGAACGAGCCGTCGCTGACGAAGGATTCGTGGATCGACGACACGTTGATCGGCTTCGTGCGGGAGGCGATGGCGCAGCTGGCGCCGGCGCGATGAACAGGTTGAACGCATGACGTTGCGGGCGGCGGGCGGGTTTTCCGCGTGCCGCCCGTTTCACCGACAGGCGCGCGTCGAACGCACCGTCGCGGCCGCCGCGCGCATGCCTACCGATAGTCGCGCGCGCTGATCCCGCGCCAGCGCTTCGTCATGTAACGCAGAAACGCGGGCTGCGCCTTCAGGTCCGCATTCGGCACGGGCGCCGCACCGCCGTCCATGAACTTGCCGTTGACCGTCACCGTCTCCTCGCCGCGCAGCACGTACTTCGTGCCCTGGTCGATCAGGAAGTACTTGACCTGGTCGACGCTCACATCGCCGCGACAACCGATCTTGTACGCGAACAGGAACTGCTTGCGGCCGTTGCCGAGCAGGTCGCGCATTTCGATCGACGCAGGTACGACGTCGAGAATCACGTCGACCGGGCATGCCTTCACGTAGTCACGCACGGTCCAGTCGGGCCGGCCGTCGAGCGTCGCGGCGACCTTGAGTTCGACGTCGTCGCCGGACTCGGTTCTCGTGAGCGTCACCGCATGCGCGCCGGCCGCGTCGGTCCACGTGTACTCGGCGGCGGCCTGCGCCAGGTTGCACAACGCAGTGGCTGCGAGAAACAGGCAAGGCGAAAGGAAGCGTCTCTTCATCGGCGACGTGGGAGGCGGGATCTGGATCGAACGCGCCATTATCGGCAAAGCCGCTTTTCGCCGCCAGCCGCGCGCAGCATGCGCGCTCAGCCTTCGCGCGTGCCAAGCCCGAGCGCCTTCATTCGCCGGTACAACGTCCGCTCGCTCATCCCGACCTGCTCGGCGAGCGCCTTGCGCGTGCCGTCGAACGTGCGCGCGATCCGCACGAGCTCTGCATCCGACACGCCGCGCACACCAGCCGCCCCCTCCTGCTGCACCGCCGATGCAACAACCAGCTCGGCCGGCAGATGCTCGATCCGGATCGTCCCGTCGTCCGCGAACAGGCACGCGCGTTCGAGCACGTTGCGCAGCTCGCGGATGTTGCCCGGCCACGCGTACGCATCGAGACACGCGAGCGCGCGCTCGGTCAGCACGAACGGCCGGGCCGCGAACGGCCGCGCGCCCGCGTCGCCCGCGCTGGCACGCGCGTTCGCGATCCGCCGCAGGATCGATTCGGCCAGCAGCGCGACGTCCCCGCGCCGCTCGCGCAGCGCCGGCAACGGAATCGGAAACGCGTTGATCCGGTAATAGAGATCCTGCCGGAACCGGCCGTCGTCGATCATTTCGCGCAGCGGCTTGTGCGTGGCCGCGACCAGCCGGAAATCCGCGCGCAGCGCCTCGACGCCGCCGACGCGCCGGAACGTGCCCGACTCGATCAGCCGCAGCAGCTTCACCTGCATCGGCAGCGGCACGTCGCCGATCTCGTCGAGAAACAGCGTGCCGCCCTGCGCGGTCTCGACGAGGCCCGGCTTGCGCTGGTTCGCGCCGGTGAACGCGCCCTTCTCGTAACCGAACAGCTCGCTCTCGAACAGCGTCTCGGCGATCCCCGAACAATCGACGACGACGAACGGCCCCATCGCGCGGTCGCTCGCCTCGTGCAGCGCGCGGGCGAACAGCTCCTTGCCGGTGCCCGATTCGCCGAGCAGCAGCACCGGCAGCATCGACGGCGCGACGCGCTGCAATGCGCCGAGCGCCGCATTGAACGCGTCGGCGCCGCCGACGAGCCCTTCCGCGCTCGGCTGCGCGGATGCGCTGCGCACCGTCGTCAGCCGCTCGACGTACGCGATCACATTGCCGTCGGCATCGAAGATCGGCCGCAATTCGACGTCGACATGCTCGGGGCCGCGCGGCGTGTGGTGGATGTGCAGCACGCGGTTCAGCCCGCGCGATTCGAGCGCCTGCTTCATCGGGCAATGCTCGCCGGCCTGGTCGCACGGCACGTCGTAGTGATGCGAGACCTGGAAACAGTGCCGGCCCACGTGCTCGACGCCCGCGACGCCGAACTGGCGCCGGTACGCATCGTTCGCCGCGAGGATGCGGTAGTCGGGATCGACGACGATCATCGGCTGCGGATCCTGCTCGAGATACGCGACGAGCGCGCGCACGTCGGGCATGGCGTCGCGGCGCGGCGCGGGGACGATCGGGATGGTGTCGTGCGGATTCATGCGGACGCTCGGTGAAGGCGTGCCTGACGAACTGCCAGGCAGACTGCCAATTCTGCCACGATACTGCCAGATGTGGCAGTCAGCAGTGACGAACGGAGGCCAACGACGTCCGTTCATTGCTGCAACCGCACCGAAAATCCGAGCCGAATCAAGTCCCTGGCGGATCGGCCGGTGCGTCGGCGCACGCTGGCACGCTTCTTGATTTACCCATCCCGATTGCAGATACAGAACCCGATCGAGGACACCCCGTGAGCCATGCCACCACGCTGTCGGTCGAAGGCTTTTTCGACCCGGCGACCCACACCGTCAGCTATCTGCTGCTCGATACCGCGAGCCGCGCGTGCGCGCTGATCGACAGCGTGCTCGACTACGACCCGAAATCCGGCCGCACGCGCACCGCGAGCGCCGACCGGCTGATCGCCCGTGTCGCCGAACTCGGCGCCGACGTGCACTGGCTGCTGGAAACCCACGTGCACGCCGACCACCTGTCGGCCGCGCCGTACCTGAAGGAACACGTCGGCGGCCGGATCGCGATCGGCTCGCACGTGCGCCGCGTGCAGCACGTGTTCGGCACGCTGTTCAACGCGGGCTCCGGTTTCGCGCAGGACGGCCGCCAGTTCGACCGGCTGCTCGACGACGGCGACACGCTCGCGCTCGGCGCGCTGACGATCCGCGCGTTGCATACACCGGGCCACACGCCCGCGTGCATGACCTACTGCGTCGACGACGCGACACAGCGCGCGGCATTCGTCGGCGACACGCTGTTCATGCCCGACTACGGCACGGCCCGTTGCGATTTCCCGGGCGGCGACGCGCGCACGCTGTACCGCTCGATCGCGCGCGTGCTCGGCCTGCCGCCCGACACGCGCCTGTACCTGTGCCACGACTACCAGCCGGGCGGCCGCGACGTGCAGTTCGAGACGACCGTGGCCGAGCAGCGCCGCGCGAACGTGCACGTGAAGGACGGCGTGACCGAGGACGATTTCGTCGCGATGCGCACCGCGCGCGATGCCACGCTCGCGATGCCCGTGCTGATGCTGCCGTCCGTGCAGGTCAACATGCGCGCCGGCCACCTGCCCGAGCCCGAAAACAACGGCGTGCGCTACCTGAAGATCCCGCTCGACGCGATCTGAGCGACACGCCCCGCCCCATCCGGAGCCCCCCGACATGACCCTCCGCAAGCTGACCGACACGCTGTCGGTCTCGCCGCAGATCGCGGCGGCCGACCTGCCCGCGCTTCACGCGGCCGGTATCCGCGCGATCATCTGCAACCGCCCCGATGGCGAAGGCCCCGACCAGCCGACCGTCACCGAGATCCGCGCGGCCGCCGCGCCGCTCGGCATCGACGTGCATTACCTGCCGGTCGATACCGGCAAGGTGACCGACGACCAGGCCGCGCAGTTCGGCGCGCTCGTCGCGTCGATCGACGGCCCGGTGCTCGCGTACTGCCGCAGCGGCACGCGCTCGGCCACGCTGTGGGCGCTGTCGCAAGCCGCCCTGCGTCCGCTGAACGACATCGTCGCGACGGCCGCTGCGGCCGGCTACGATCTGCACGCGATCGCGTCGCGTGTCGCGCAAGGCGGCAGGCAGGCGGCGCCGGCCATCGACGCGCGGCACGACATCGTGATCGTCGGCGCGGGCGCGGCCGGCATCGCGGTCGCGTCGAGCCTGCTCGCGCGTGACGCATCGCTCGACATCGCCGTGATCGATCCAGCCGACGTCCACTACTACCAGCCGGGCTGGACGATGGTCGGCGCGGGTGTGTTCCGCCCCGAGACCACCGCGCGCCGGATGACCGACGTGCTGCCGCGCGGCGTGCAGCACATCCAGGCCGCCGTCGCGGGCTTCGAGCCCGAAGCGCACACGGTCGTGCTCGACGGCTGCCGCCGCATCGGCTATCGCAAGCTCGTCGTGTGTCCGGGACTCAAGCTCGACTGGCACGGGATCGAAGGCCTCGCCGACACGCTCGGCCGCAACGGCGTCACGTCGAACTACCGCTACGATCTCGCGCCGTACACGTGGGAACTCGTTCGCGCATTCCGCGGCGGCAACGCGCTCTTCACGCAGCCGCCGATGCCGATCAAGTGCGCGGGCGCGCCGCAAAAGGCGATGTACCTGTCATGCGACCACTGGCGACGCGCGGGCCGCCTCGAGGCCGCGAACGTCGAGTTCCTGAATGCGGGCGCCGCGTTGTTCGGCGTCGCCGACTACGTGCCCGCGCTGATGGAGTACGTGAAAAGCTACGACATCGCGCTGTCGTTCGGCCACAACCTCGTGTCGATCGACGGGCCCGCGCGCCGCGCGACGTTCGCGCGCGCACTGCCGGACGGCGGAAAGGAAACCGTCGTGCGTGCGTTCGACATGATCCACGTCGTGCCGCCGCAGAAGGCGCCCGACTTCGTGCGATCGAGCCCGCTCGCCGATGCGGCCGGCTGGATCGACGTCGATCCGGTGACGCTGCGGCACAAGCAGTATCCGGACGTCTACGCGCTCGGCGACGCCACCAACACGACCAACGCGAAGACGGCCGCGGCCGCCCGCAAGCAGGCACCCGTCGTCGCGCACAACCTGCTCGCATCGCTCGGCCGCGCGCACGGCGACGCCGCGTACGACGGCTACGGCTCGTGCCCGCTCACCGTCGAGCGCGGCAAGATCGTACTCGCCGAGTTCCTGTACGGCGGCAAGGTCGCGCCGACCTTCCCTGCGTGGCTGATCGACGGCAAGCGCCCGTCGCGGCTCGCGTGGCTGCTCAAGGAGCGCGTGCTGCCGCCGCTCTACTGGAAGGCGATGCTCAAGGGCCGCGAATGGCTTGCGAAGCCCGCGATCGCACGTTGACCGGAGCGAGATGACGTCATGCTGATTTCCCTCGTCCTGGGCGGTTTCGTCGGTGCCGTGCTCGGCCTGACCGGCGCCGGCGGCGGCATCCTCGCGGTGCCGGCGCTCGTCGTCGGCATGAGCTGGCCGATGCAGCAGGCCACGCCCGTCGCGCTCGTCGCGGTGGCCGGCAGCGCCGCGCTCGGCGCGCTCGAAGGTTTCCGCCGCGGGCTCGTGCGCTATCGCGCGGCGCTGCTGATGGCCGTGGCCGGCGTGCCGCTGACCACGCTCGGCGTACGGCTTGCGCACGTGCTGCCGCAACGCCTGCTGCTCGCGTTGTTCGCGCTGACGATGCTGGTCGTCGCCGGCCGCCTGTTGCGGCAGGCGCTGCGGCGGGCGCCGGTCGACGCGGAAGCGTCGCCGCTGTGCGTCGGCCGCGTGAATCCCGATACGGGCCGGCTCGTGTGGTCCTGGCCGGTCGGCGTCGCGCTGGCGTCGACCGGCGCGATGACGGGCCTGATGACGGGATTGCTTGGTGTCGGCGGCGGTTTCGTGATCGTGCCGATGCTGCGCAAGTTCACGAACGTGTCGATGCACGGTGTCGTCGCGACGTCGCTGA
Source organism: Burkholderia sp. Se-20373 (assembly GCF_017104705.1). NCBI lineage: Bacteria > Pseudomonadati > Pseudomonadota > Betaproteobacteria > Burkholderiales > Burkholderiaceae > Burkholderia > Burkholderia sp. Se-20373. Next base: position 6,854 of record NZ_JAAGPH010000007.1, read on the forward strand.
TGGTGATCGCGCTCGTCGGCACCGGCGGCGTGTTCGCGACGCTCGTGTCGGGCACGCGCGCACCGCTCGACGTGACGCTGTGGTTCACCGTCGCGACCGCGCTCGGCATGGCCGCCGGCCGCGGCGCGTCGCGCCACCTCGCCGCGCGGCACGTGCAGGCCGGGTTCGCGGCCGTGCTCGTGTGCGTCGCGCTCGGGCTGCTGGCGAAGGCGGCGTTCGGCGCGTGAGCCGGCGCGAGATCGGGCGCGGGAATCGAACCCGCGTCCCGTCTACGATGCCGTTCATCTGTCGCAATCGCGTATAGACCGGCACTGATCCACACGCAGCGCCCCCCAAACAAAACGCCCGGCCCGACTCGTCGTCGGCACCGGGCGCTTTTTACAGCAGCGATCCCAACCCGAACGTCAGGTCGCGAACCCCGCCATCCGCTTGCGTTCCTGGCGCAGCATCACGAAGTTCGCGATCACGACGCCGGCCGTCACCGCGACGATGAACAGCGTCGCGAGCGCGTTCATCTCCGGGTTCAAGCCCAGCCGCACACGCGAGAACACCACGAGCGGCAGCGTCGTCGAGCCGGGGCCCGACAGGAACGCCGACAGCACGAGGTCGTCGATCGACAGCGTGAACGACAGCAGCCAGCCCGCGATCAGCGCCTGCGAAATCAGCGGCAGCGTGATCGTGAAGAACACCTTCAGCGGTGTCGCACCGAGATCGAGCGCGGCTTCTTCCAGCGACGGGTTCAGCTCGCGCACACGCGACTGCACGATGATCGCGACGTACGAGATGCACAGCATCACGTGGCCGAGCCAGATCGTGAACACACCGCGCTCGGCCGGCCAGCCGATCCACTTCGCCAGCTCGATGAACAGCAGCAGCAGCGAGATCCCCTGGATCACCTCGGGAATCACGAGCGGCGCGTTGATCATCCCGCTGAACAGCGCGAAGCCGCGGAAGCGCCCCATCCGCGCGAGCACGAAGCCGGCCCACGTGCCGATGAACACCGACGCGAACGCGGTCAGCACGCCGATCTTCAGCGACAGCCACGCGGCCGTCAGCAGCTCGTCGTCCTCGACGAGCGCCGCGTACCAGCGGAACGAGAAGCCCGACCACACGGTGACGAGCTTCGACTCGTTGAACGAATAGACGATCAGGCTGATGATCGGGATGTACAGGAACGCGAAGCCGGCAAACAGCGCCGCGAACTGCAGGTAACGATTCGGCTTCATCGGCGGCCTCCCTGCTCCTTCGCCTGGAAGTGCTGGAACATCGCCATCGGCACGAGCAGCAGCAGCACCATCGCGCAGGTCACCGCCGACGCCATCGGCCAGTCTGCGTTGTTGAAGAACTCGTTCCACATCACGCGGCCGATCATCAGCGTGTTCGCGCCGCCGAGCAGTTCGGGAATCACGTACTCGCCGACCGCCGGGATGAACACGAGCAGGCAGCCCGCGATGATCCCGTTCTTCGACAGCGGCAGCGTGATCTGCACGAACGCCTTCCACGGCTTGGCGCCGAGGTCGTACGCGGCTTCGAGCAGGCGCAGGTCCATCTTCACGAGATGCGCGTAGAGCGGCATCACGAGGAACGGCAGGTACGAATACACCATCCCGATGTACACCGCGTAGTTGGTGCGATACAGCTCGATCGGCGTATGCGTGAGCCCGATCCACATCAGGAAGTTGTTCAGCAGCCCGTTGTTCTTCAGGATGCCGATCCACGCATACACGCGGATCAGGAACGACGTCCAGAACGGCAGCATCACGCCCATCATCAGCAGGTTGCGGGTCGCCGGGTTCGAGCGCGCGATGTAGTACGCCATCGGATAGCCGATCAGCAGGCACAGCAGCGTCGTGATCGCGGCGACCCACACCGAGTTCACGTAGGTCGCGAAATACAGGCTGTCCGTGAACAGGAACGCGTAGTGCGACAGGTTCAGCGCGACGTGCACGACGCCGTCGGTGTACGACGCGAGCTCCGTGTACGGCGGGATGCCGAGCTGCAGCTCCGCGAAACTGATCTTGACGACCAGCACGAACGGCACGAGGAAGAACAGCACGAGCCACGTGAACGGCCCGGCGACGACCGCCGTGGCGCCCGTCAGGTTGAAGCGCCGCACCGGCCACTCGAGCAGGGACTTGAACGCGGTCATGACGTCAGCACCACGCCGGCCGTCGCGCTCCAGCGCACGTAGATCTCGTCGCCGAGCGCAGGCGTCTCGAGCTCGGAAATCGCGAGGCTCGACACGTTCGCGATCACCGTCTTGCCGCCGTCGAGCTTCACGTGATACAGCGAGTAGCCGCCCATGTACGCGACGTTGCTGATCCGGCCGCGCGCCCAGTTGAACGCGCCTTCGGGCGGCTTGCGCGTCAGCGCGATCCGTTCGGGGCGCACCGACACGGTGACCGGCATCCCGAGCGGGCCCGAGATCCCGTGGCTCACGTACAGCCGGCTCGGCAGCTCCGGCGATTCGATGTACACGTGGTCGGGTTCGTCCTCGACGGTCACACCGTCGAACAGGTTCGTCGAGCCGATGAATTCGGCCGAGAAGCGGCTGTTCGGATATTCGTACACCTCGTTCGGCGAGCCGATCTGCACGATCTGCCCTTCGCTCATCACCGCGAGACGATTGGCCATCGTCATCGCTTCTTCCTGGTCGTGCGTGACCATGATGCAGGTGACGCCGACCTTGTTCAGGATGTTGACGAGCTCGATCTGCGTGCGCTGGCGGATCTGCTTGTCGAGCGCGGACATCGGCTCGTCGAGCAGCAGCAGCTTCGGCCGCTTGACCAGCGAGCGCGCGAGCGCGACGCGCTGTTGCTGGCCGCCGGACAGCTGATGCGGCTTGCGCTTCGCGTACTTGCTCATCTGCACGAGTTCGAGCGCCGATGCGACGCGCGCCTTCAGCTCGGCCTTCGGCGTGCCTTCCTGCTTGAGACCGAACGCGACGTTCGACTCGACCGTCATGTGCGGGAACAGCGCATACGACTGGAACATCATGTTCACGGGCCGCTTGTACGGCGGCATCTGCGCGAGGTCCTCGCCGTCGATCAGGATCTTGCCCGACGTGACCGTCTCGAGGCCCGCGAGCATCCGCAGCAACGTCGACTTGCCGCAGCCCGAGCTGCCGAGCAGCGCGAACAGCTCACCCTGGCGCACGGTCAGGTTGACGCTGCGCACGGCTTCGGTGTCGCCGAACTTCTTGACGACGTCGACGATCTGGACAAAGTTCTCGGCGCGCGCATCGGCGCCGGAGGAGGAAACGGAGGACGGCGCGCCCGCGACCGGCGCACCCGACTGGCTATTCATGATGTGCTGCTTCTCTCCTGCGTTGAACGAACAAAGCCCCCGGGGGCACCAGGGGCTTCATGACTGCTGATTCACTCCGGCTCGCGTCAGCGGCCCGACTTCAGCTCGGTCCACAGACGCGTCTGCAGACGCTGGATTTCAGGCGGCAGCGGCTTGAGCAGGAACAGCGTCTTCACGACGTCGGCCGGCGGATAGACGGCCGGGTCGTTCGCGACGTCGGGCCGCACGTACTTGCGGGCCTCTGCGTTGGCGCTCGGGTAGTACACCGCGTTCGTGATCGCCGCGTGCACCTTCGGATCCTCGATGTAGTTGATCCACTGCAGCGCGGCATCCTTGTTCTTCGCGTCCTTCGGGATCGCCATCACGTCGAACCACACCGGCGCGCCGCCCTTCGGAATGTAGTACTCGACCTTGTACGACTTCTTCGCCTCGATCGCGCGATGCTTCGCGATCACGACATCGCCCGACCAGCCGAACGCGAAGCAGATGTCGCCGCCGACCAGGTCGTTGATGTAGCCCGACGAGTTGAATTGCGTGATGTACGGGCGGATCTTCTTCAGCACTTCCATCGCGGCCTTGTAGTCGGCCGGGTTCGTGCTCATCGGATCCTTGCCGATATAGTGCAGCGTCGCCGCGAACATCTGGTCGGGTGCGTCGAGCACCGACACGCCGCAGGTCTTCAGCTTCGAGATGTTTTCCGGCTTGAACAGGATGTCCCAGTTGTCGAGCGGCACCTTGCCGAGCGCCTGCTGCGCCTTCGTCAGGTTGTACGCGAGACCGGTCGTGCCGTACGCCCAGGGCACCGAGAACTTGTTGCCCGGGTCCGCGCCGGCGACGAGCGCCATCAGTTGCGGATCCAGGTACTTGAGGTTCGGCAGCTTCGACTTGTCGAGCGGCGCGAAGATGCCGGCGGCGATCTGCTTGCCTGCGTAGTTGCTGGTCGGCACGACGATGTCGTAGCCCGAGCTGCCCGTCAGCAGCTTCGCCTGCAGCGTGTCGTCGCTGTCGTAGTTGTCGTAGCGAACCTTGACGCCCGTCTGCTTCTCGAAGTTCGGGATCGTGTCCTTCGCAATGTAGTCCGACCAGTTATAGACATTGAGCTGCGACTCCTTCGCCGCTGCCGCCGATGCACCCACGCACAGCGCGAGCGCTGCGAACCGGCCCACTACCTTTGCTTTCATCCCGTTCTCCCTCCGGCCGGACCGTGTGTCCGGCTGCCGTCTGCCTCGTCATGACGGCGCATTCTGGCGCGCCGCCCCTCGAAAACCCCGAAAACTACCATCATTCGCGCGCCGTCACAAAAAAATCATGCCGGTGTCGCGCAAACGGAACAGATTACCGCCGCCGGCCAGGCTGGCCGCCCGTGCGGCGGGGCGTTCCCGGGGAATTCTATCGGGTAATCGGCGGCTGTCCACCGGGAAAAACGGGCGGCGGCGCGCCCGCGTGCTCCGGCCGGACGCGAACCGCCCGGCGGCCGTGCCTGAACCCCGCCGTACTGTCACGCTGCTGCAGCGGTACGGCATGCCGGCCGCACCCGTCCGACCGTCCGGCCGCGATGCATTAAAATGGCGGCTGACGATTCAACTGCGTGAACCCTTTCGATGGCCTCCAATCTCCACGACCTGCCCGACAGCCCCTGCATCGGCGTGTGTTCGACCCTCTTCGACGAAGTCTGCAAGGGCTGCGGCCGCACGGCCGCCGAAGTGTCGAACTGGGTGTTCCTGAGCGACGACGAAAAGCGCGCGGTGTGGGAGCGCATCTCGCGCGAAGGTACCGCGATGCGCTTCCAGTACGACAAGCTGTAAATCCGCCGCCGCTGCGCATAAAAAAAGCGGCATGCCGACCGACATGCCGCCAACCCCAACTCTGTTCTGTTCCCTTCGCGTCTAGAACTTCATCCCGACGCCCACGCCGACGATCAGCGGATCGATGTGCAGCGTGCCGATGCCCTTGTCGCCCAGCGTCGCATCGGTGCTCATCCAGATCTTCTTCACGTCGACGTTCATGAAGACCTTCTTCGTCAATTGCACGTCCACGCCGAACTGCAGCGCGGGGCCGAAGCTGCTCTTGTTGATCGACACGCCCTCGCCGCCGACGTTGAGCCCGTTGTTGTAGAAGTACGTGTAGTTCACGCCCGCGCCGACGTACGGACGCACCTTGCCGGCATGGTTGAAGTGGTACTGCAGCAGCAGTGTCGGCGGCAGCACGCCCACGCCGCCGAGATTGCCGACGCTCGACGTCAGCTGGTGCCGCGACGTACCCAGGATCAGCTCGACGCCGAGGTAGTCGCGGATCATGTACGTGAAGTCGAGCTCGGGCACGATCGCGTTGTTCACCCCGACGTTCAGCGCGCCCAGCGTATCGCTCGCGCGTTCGTTCGGCTGGATGCTGATCGCGCGCAGCCGGACCAGGACGTCGCCCTGGTTGATGCCGTCGCCCGGCGAGGCTGCGTGCGACAGCGAAGGCATCGCGGCGAAAGCGGCTGCAACAGCGGCAGCGGTGACACAAGTTCGAATCGTTTCATGCATGGTACGGACCCCCAAAGAATGGTTTCCATTCTCCCTGTAGGGTCTTTTCTTCATCTTGATATTCGTCAAGCCAGCGTAAACGTGGGGCGGTTTGCCGCAGGCTCCGTCGCAGCGCCCGTCAGCAACAGGTCGAGCAGATCGCGCACGCTGCGGATCGCACGGCCGAACGGCAACGCTTCGCGGCCGCGGAAGAACAGCCCGTTCGCGACGTCGCCGCGCAGCGCGGCCGCGAGCCGCGTGTCGATGCAGAAATGGCCGAACTTCTCGATGCCGTCGCGCAAGCCGCATACGCTCAGGCATTCGAGCGCGGTCGGGCAGCGCTGTTTCAGCGCGCCGAGCTTGATGCGGATGCGCGTCTCGTTGCGCAGGTAACGATCGAGCCACGGCGTCTTCACCGCCCGCGCGGGCAACCCCGTCACGCTGACGAAGTCGACGATGTCCTCGGGCGTCGCGTCGGCCAGCACGCGCTTGAAGTGCGGATGCGCATCGCCCTCTTCCGTCACCGCGAACGGCGTCCCCACCTGCACGCCGTTCGCGCCGGCCTCGAACGCCGCACGCACCGTGTCGTGACTGTTGATCCCGCCCGCAACGATCAGCGGGATCGTTTCGCGCGCAAGGCCGAGCGACGCCATCACCTGGGCGGTCTCGTCGAGCACGCGCGCGAAATCGAAGCGAGGGTCGTGCATGTCGTCGATCTGCGTGACGCCGAGATGGCCGCCCGCATGCGCCGGATGCTCGATCACGATCGCGTCGGGCAGGCGCCCCTTCTTCATCCACTTCTTCAGCACGAGCGCGATCCCGCGGCTGTCCGACAGGATCGGAATCAGCGCGATGTCGTGTCCTTGCGTGAGGTCGGGCAGATCGAGCGGCAGGCCCGCGCCCATCACGATCGCGTCCGCCCCCTCGTCGCACGCGACCCGCACGTAGTCGGCATGCGCGCTCACGGCCTTCATCACGTTGACCGCGATCATCCCGCGCCCTTCGCTGTAGGTCCTCGCGAGGCGGATCTCGCGTGCGAGCGCCTCGAGGTTCGCGGCCTCGAGCGTCGCGCGATCGGGTTGCGCGCGGCAACGCGCGAGCAGGTCCGCATGATGGTGGCGCAGGTCGATGCTCGCGATCGTGCCGACCGCGCCTTCGCGCGCGACGCTGCCCGCCAGCCGGTGCGCGGAGATGCCGACACCCATGCCGCCCTGCACGACGGGCAACAAGGTGCGGCCGCGAATCGTCAGCGGCGGAAAGGAAGTGCGTACGGTCATCTGAAACCTCGTCGGAACATCGGAACCGCGATGATCGACGATCCACCGACGCGCACCTTGACGGCCGTCAATAAAAAACGGCACGCGAGCGTGCCGTTTTCATGTCATGCCGCGAGAAACGTTCAGGCCGGCTTCGCGGGCTTGAGCTGCATCGACTTGTACTCGAGATATTCTTCGAGTCCGTACACGCCGTTCTCGCGGCCGTGTCCCGACTGCTTGTAGCCGCCGAACGGCGCGGCCATGTTCCATGCGCCGCCGTTGATGTCGACCTGCCCGGTGCGGATGCGGCGCGCGATGACCATCGCGCGTTCGTCGCTGCCGGCCCATACCGCGCCGCCAAGCCCGTACGGCGAATCGTTCGCGATCCGCACGGCCTCGTCTTCATCGCGATACGTGATGATCGACAGCACCGGCCCGAAGATTTCTTCCTGCGCGATCGTCGATTTCGGATCGACGCGGCCGAACACGGTCGGCTTCACGAAGAAGCCTTTATCCAGCCCTTCCGGGCGGCCCGTGCCGCCCGTCACGAGTTCGGCGCCTTCGTCGATCCCGCGCTGGATGTAGTCCTGCACGCGCTGCTGCTGCACGGCCGATGCCAGCGCGCCGAGGCGCGTCGCATCCTGCCGCGGATCGCCGGCGACGTAGGTTTCGGCCGCCGCCTTCGCGAGCTCACGTGCCTCGTCGTAGCGCGCTTCCGGCACCAGCATGCGCGTGTGCGCGGAGCAGGTCTGCCCCGCGTTCAGGTAGCACGCGTTGACCGTGCCCTTCACCGCCGTCGCGAAATCGGCATCGTCGAGGATCACCGACGCCGACTTGCCGCCCAGTTCGAGCGCGACGCGCTTGACGCTCGCGGCCGCCAGCTCGGCCACGCGCTTGCCGGCGCGCGTCGAGCCCGTGAACGACACCATGTCGACGTCCGGATCCGTGGCCAGCACTTCACCGACGACCGGGCCATAGCCGCACACGAGGTTGAACACGCCGGCCGGCAGCCCGGCTTCATGAATCGCTTCGGCGAGCATGAACGCATTGAGCGGCGCGACTTCGGACGGCTTCAGGACGACCGTGCAGCCGGCCGCGAGCGCCGGCGCAACTTTCAGCGTGATCTGGTTGAGCGGATAGTTCCATGGCGTGATCGCCGCGACGACGCCGACCGGCTCGCGCACGACGAGCGAGTTGCCGACCTGTGCGTCGAACTCGAACGACTCGGCGAGCTTCGCGTACGCCTTCCAGTTGTAGATCGGGCCGCCGACCTGGATCGCGCGCGACAGCTTGATCGGCATCCCGACTTCGCCGGTGATCGACTGCGCGAGTTCCTCGCTGCGCGCCTGCAGATGCTCGACGATCTTGCGCAGGTAGCCCGCGCGCGTCGCGGGCGGCGTGGCCGCCCACGCGTCGAAGGCTGCGCGCGCCGCGCGGATCGCGTCCTGCGCGTCGGACGCGATGCCTTCCGGAATCCGGCCGATCACCGCCTCGGTGCCCGAGTCGATCACGTCGATCGTGCCGGTGCCGGCCGGTTTGCGCCACGCGCCGTCGATATAGAACTGGTCGTAGATTTTCATCGCTTTCCGCCTCCAGGAAAGCCGCCATTCTAGCGAGCGTTTCGGTGCGCCGGTGTGACGCGGCGTGACGATTGACAGCCATTCGAAAGGTCTTTAGCCTCGGCGCCTCATTCATCATAAGAAAGGAGAATGCCTTGAGCATCCTGACCAAAATCGAGGGCGGCTATCTTCAGGTATTGCGCGTGATCGTGCTGTTGTTCGCGACCGCGGTCCTGATCGGCGGGGTCATATTCGGCGCGGTCGCACTCGATGCGCGCCTGTCGAAACCGCCGAAGGTCGATTCGGCCATCCAGGTCGATCCTGCATCGTTCGCGTGGGAGAACGATGCGCCCGCCAAGGCCACGCCGGCCGCCGGCGGCGCCGCAGCCAGGGACGACGATGCGTCGCCCGCGCTGCGCCTGTCGACGCAACTGTCCGGCATCGTGCAGAAGCACGGCCGCGCGGCCCTGTCGCCGGACTACGCGGTCGACCGCGACGCGTACGAGCCGTCGTTCCAGCGCGTGCTCGGCGACGACGACCATCCGGACGTCGCGTACTACGAGCAGCAGATCGCGTATCTCGACAAGGTGCTGTCGCGCCCGGACGTCGCGGCCAGCGTCAAGAAGAAGGTCACCGGTCACGGCGACGAATATGCGCGAGAGCAGGCGTACACCGACGTCGTGTCGGCCGTCATGCGCGACTTCTCCGAGCGCTACGACGCACGCCGCACCGCGATCGACAACGAGAAGAAGGCCGCGGAAGAAACCGCTGCCGAGAACGGCCAGACCGCGCGCTACGCGGGCGTCGCCGCGCTCGTCGCGCTGTATTCGTTCGTGTCGCTCGCGGTGCTGATCATCCTGATCCGCGTCGAGCGCAGCATCCGCTCGATCGCGCGCGCCCCGCACACGACGACCTGAGTTCGCTCATCGGCAGCCGGGCCCGCGGGCCGGGCTGCGGCGGCCTCGGCGACGGGGCCGCTTCACGGCGCCGACGGCCGTTCACGGCCGCCTCATCCCGCGCCGCTCCTCACGCGCTTGCGCACTTTCCGTTCCCGCTGCCCCCCTGACTTCGCCTTCGGCGATCCTCGCGGGCACGGCGTCCGTTTCACCACCGCGATGTCAGCATCCGCCCGGGTGCGCGGTCGGGCCCGCATCGTGCTATGTTTTTATTATCGGCACCGGTGCAATGCAACCGGCGCCGCCCGGAATCGACGTATTTCGTGAGCGCTGCCATGTCCGACGCACCCCATATCCTCGGCTCGCAAGACCGCCTGGAACTGCTTTGCTGGCTCACCTGCGGCAATCTCGGCGCGTTTTACCTCAACGAATCGTGGCCGGACGCCACGTTCCAGGTCCAGGCCGCGCACCGCTGGCTCGACCGCCATCATCGCCAGGCCGACTGGCTGGCCGTTGCCAAGCTCGCGGCGCTCGCGCAGGACATCGCGAAGCGGCATGCCGGGTTCGTCGATGCGTCATGGGCACGCGACGCGGTCGAGGAAATCGTCGATACCGACGATCTCGACTATCGGGCGAAACTCGTGCAATGGGTCTACGAAGACTGCTGCAAGGCGCTCGCCGACAAGCGGCTGGCCGATTGAGTCCATCCGTACGGGCCGCGGCATCGCGCGGCCGCCCGTCTGTTCGTCAATGCGCGCATGGCCATCGCGATGATCGGCGGGCGCGGTACGCATCGCACCGCCCCCTGCGCCGCCACGCACCGCGACACTTACAGCAGCGACTTCGCCTGCGTCAGCACCTTGTCGCAGATCTGCTTGGTCACCTGCTGCTTCAGGCCGCCGCCGCTCAGGTCGAGCTTGCTGCCGTTGCCGGCATCGAGCACCCCGCTCGCGCCGCTGGTATAGCCGCTGTCGGACGATGCGTTGCCGCCGAGCTTGCCGATCAGCGCGTCCTTCACCGACGACGCGCCGCCGGACGCCCCGCCGAGATAGTTGTTCTGGATGCAGAACTGCAGCAGGCCGGCGACGTTCCCGGTGCTGCCCGGCGTCAGCGACGCACCGCCCCCGCCCGCCAATGCACCGCCGAGGCCGCCGAGATTGCCGAGCGCACCGCCCGCGCTGCCGCCAGAGTCGCCACCGCCGCCGACCTGCTTCAGGACGTCGCCCAGCTGCGCATGCGCGACCGAAAACGGCGCGAGCAATCCGATCAGCGCGCCGGCAACGGTCGCGCGGTATAGACGTGCATTCATGTGAAGCCTCCCGGTTGTGATGGCATGAGTACCGCGAATCGAATCCAAGGATACTCAATCGACCCGTGCATGACAGCTTTCGGATGCCGCCTGAAACGTCAGGCATCGTGATATCGCCACAATTTGACAAAGCTTGACGGCGGGCCGTGTGCGGAACGTCGGTTTGACGCAGGCTCGCGATCGCTGCGCCAGGTCGCCGGCGCGCGTGAAGCGTCATAGAATCGTCGGGCCGGCCGTTCGGACCCTCCGGCCCGATCCCCATCCCGAACCCGAAGGATGCTCGCGTGATGCTTGCCCATCGACTTCTGCTGATCGCCGGCGCATCGGCCGCGCTGCTTTGCGGGTCCGGCGCCGCCCGCGCGGCGACGGCCACGGCGGCCGCCGCATGCCCGTCGCCTTCGTTCGACCGCTATCCGGCACCCGCCGCGAGCGCGCCGCGCAAGCCGGCTGCGGCGCCCCGCCTGACCACCCGGGAAACCCGGCTCTACCGCACCGTCATTCGCGACGAATTCACGCAACCGGCCAATTTTGCCGGCCACTACCGGGTCGCGATCTGGGGTTGCGGAACGGATTGCCGCAATTTCGCGATCGTCGACAAGTACACGGGCGCGACGTACACGATGCCCGGCGTGCAGGCCATCGCAGGCGTGATGGGCAACGACGAGGCGCGCGTCGATTTCCGTCCCGGCAGCAGGCTGATGATCGTCGCGGGTTGCTTCAACGACGAATGCGACGACAACAGCGCGAAGGCCGCCCGGTTCTTCTACGAGTGGACCGGTACGCAGTTGCGTCGGATCGGCACCTGTCCGCTGGCGATCGAGCCGCTCCAGTAGCCGGCCAGTGAGCGCGCCGGCCGCCGCTCGCCGCGACTTGCGCTATCGTTGCTCCGGTACACCTTGAACGGCGCACCCATCCGCGATGTCCATCCGCCTCAGTTTCGACGACGGGCCCGGTCCCTCGACACCCTTCTTGCTCGATGTTCTACACGCCGCGTCCTGCCAGGCGACCTTCTTCCTGCTCGGCCAGAATCTCGAAGACGCGCTCGATGTCGCGGCAAGCATGGTGAGCGAAGGCCACCCGCTCGGCAATCACACCCATTCGCACGCGAAGCCCGGCGCGCTGGCGGACGATGCACTGATCGACGAGATCGAGACGACCGACGCGCTGATCCGCGAAGCCTATCGTCGAGCCGGCGTTCCGGCGCCGGACACGATTCCATTGCGCCTGCCTTACGGCCTGATGCCGCAGGACAGTCGCGCCGGCGTGCTGGCGCGGCTGCAGCGCGAACACACGGGCTGGACCGCGATACTGGACGACTGGCAGCGGCCGGCGCCGTCGCCGCAGGCGCTGTTCGACGCGATGTGCGCGCACGCCGACGCCAGCGCGGCACGGCAACATGACGTGCTGTTCTGCATGCACGACGGATCGCGACGCGGCGAGGCGCGGCCCCATACGGTCGAAGCGGTGCGCCTGTTCCTGAATCGGCCGCGCTGACGAAGCAGCCGGTTAACGTCCCGGCGCCGCACCATCGAGCAACTGCCACCAGCCGCCGAGAAAACCGATGCCCGGCCCCGGCGTCCACAGCCCGCGCTGTGCGGCTTCGAGATGGATCAGCGTCTGGTCCGCGCAGAACAGGCCCATCACCGCATCGCGGCGGCCGTGCAGCCAGTCCGGCACGTCATCGGCCCGAGTCGCGGCATAGGCTTGCAGGCCGACACCCCAGCGCCGCGCATCGAATACGAAGCGATCGTCCCTGCCCGCATCGCGCGACAGCGCGAACAGCGCAAACGCCGCCTCGAGCCACTGCGCGCCCTGCCCGACATCGTCGAAATCGAGCACGCCGTTCACCGCGTGCCCCACGTACAGCAGATTGCCCGCGTGATAGTCGCCGTGCAGCCAGTGCACCGCTCCCGTCAGCCAGCGGGCAGCAGCGCCGAGATGTGCGCCGATCCGACGCATCATCGTCTCGTAGTGGCCGCTCAGGTCACCCGGCAACGACGGTGCGGCACGCGCCGCTACGCGTGCGTGGCGCGCAGACAGCCAGGCGAGCGGCGCCGATTCGGTCACGGGTATCGCTGCCATCTCCGCATGCAGATGCGCAAGCGCACGCATCGCGTCGCTCGTGCCTGCCTCCTCATCACCCGGCAGGCCGGGGCGGCCGTCGATATGCTCGAACAGATGCAGCCAGCTCCCGTCGGGCAGTTGCACACCGGACTGGGCGTCCACGGTCGGCCGCAGCTTCGGCAGCGCAGGCAGCATCGGCGCCGCACGCGAGCGGCCGAGATGGCCGAGCATCGCCGCCTCGCGATGCACCTGCTCGATCGACTTGCCGGGCCACGACACGCGCAGCACCGTACGCCCCGCATCGCACTCGACGAGATACGTTTTGTTAGTATGGCCCGATGCCAGCGCCTGCAGGTGCGCCGGCCCGATGTTCCAGTACCGGTGAAGCCACGGTTCCAGCGTTTTCACGTCACTCCTACTCGTTGCATTGACCATGTCAAAGCGTCCCTCGGCCCGCATGCGGGACATCAATATCGAATGGCTGACGCGCGCCGCCGAATTCGACCATCTGTTCCAGACGCGCTGGCTCGGCGAGCGCTTCTTCCACCTGCCCGGCGACATGCTCGCGCTCCAGGAGCTGATCTGGCGCGAGCGTCCCGACTGCATCGTGCAGACCGGGATCGCGGCGGGCGGCGGCGTCGTATTCTCCGCGTCGATGCTGGAGCTCGCTGGCGACAGCGGCCGCGTCGTCGCGATCGAACCGCGCCTGCGCGACGAGGTCAGGCAGCGCCTGCAATCGCACCGGCTCGCCCACCGGATGACGCTGATCGAAGGCGAATCATGCGCGGACGACACGCTCGCATCGGTACGTGCGCACATCGATGACGACGCGCGCGTGATGGCGATCCTCGATCTCACGCACACCCACGCGCACGTGCTGCGCGAACTCGAATGCTATGCGCCGCTCGTGACGCCCGGCAGCTACGCGATCGTGATGGACACCATCATGGAGTACCTGCCCGCGTCGATGTTCGATGGCAAGCCGTACGGCAAAGGCAACAACCCGGCCACCGCCGCGCACGAATTCCTCGCTCGCGACAACCGCTTCGAGATCGACGACGACATCGAGGACCGCGTGCTCATGACGCTGTCGCCAGGCGGTTTCCTGAAGCGAGTGCGCTGATCAGGCGCGCCGCCTCGGCCGAACCGTCGCGCGACGCGTAGCTCGCGCGGATCCGCGCCGCCTGGTCGCGCAACGTCCCGGGCCGCAACAGGCGTTCGAGCGCATCGGCGATATCCGCCACGCCGGCTTGCTGCAGATCCAGCACGCACCCCGCGCCGGCCCGCTCGACGAAGTGCGCCGAATGGAACTGGTCATTGCAGAACGGCGACAGCAGCATCGGCACGCCGCACGCAAGCGACTCCATCACCGAATTCGCGCCGCCGTGACTGACGAACGCATGCGTGCGCTGCAGCAGCGCCAGTTGCGGCACGTAACGCACCGCGATCACACGCCCGTCGTCGGCCGGCAGCAGATCCGAATCGACCAGTTCACCCACCGACAGCACCAGTTGCGCCGACGTCGCGCGCGCCGCCTCGATGGCCTTCGCAAACACATCGGGATGGTAGTAAAGCTGGCTGCCGAGCGACATATAGACCAGCGGACGATCCGCATCGAGGCGTTCCCACGGGAACGGCGTCTCGTCGCCGCGCGGGCCGGACGGCATTGCCGGGCCGACCAGCTCGACGCCCGGCGGCGGCGCACCGACCAGCGCGTCGGTCGTGAACGCGAGCGTCATGTGCGGAGAGAGGATGTCGCATCCGCGAAAGCGCGCATCGAGCCCGTAGCGCGCGAACAGCCGCGTGCGTTCCGGCGTGAGCCATCGCACCGTGCGCAGCAGTTCCGAATCGAGATCGTCCGGCAGCACCGGATTCAGCGAATTCGACATCGAGACCCACGGCAGCCCTTCCAGCTCCGCCGCAATCGCCGCCGCATAGAGCAGCGGATCGATCACGACCACGTCGGGCCGCCAGTCGCGCAGCACCGCGCGGATGCCGTCCACCTGCGCGGGCGCGAGATCGATCAACAGCGTGCGGATCCAGTGCCGCAACCAGTCCGCGTCGCGGATGTTCGCGGCGAAGCTCGCGCCGCGCGACAGGTCGTGACGCTCGGGCGTCTCGCGCGGCCCCACAAACGTGAAACCGCCCGCGCCGTCGAGCTGTGCGCTGAGATCGGCCGGCGCATAGAACGCGACGTCGCACCCGGCGGTACGCAGATGCTGGGCCGGGCCGATACACGGATTGACGTGCCCCTTTTCGGGCACCACGCAGAACAGGACGCGTTTCATGAACGATTCAGGTTGGGCGATGCGCGGCATCGAGGGAATCGAAATGATCGAGAAGCAGGGAAAGCGTCGCCCACAGCACGCGTTCGGTATCCGCCTGCAGCGTGGGCGCGGCCAGGCCGAGCGCGTCGGCCAGCGCGTGCGTGCGGTCGCGATCGAGCAGCGCCGTAAGATCCATCGCCGGGGCGAGCCGCCCGCGCTTCGGGCCGTGTACGAGACGGTCCGGCAGGTTCAGGCACGCACCCAGGTCGCGCAGGCATTGCTTCTCCGGGTCGGGCGCGATGCTCGTCAGATGCGCGACGACGGCAGCGTCGACGAACGGCGGATGCAGGTCGACCGACGCCGCATCGAACAATGCATGGCACAGCGGCAGATAGTTGGCCGACTGGTCGCGTCGCAGCACCTGGTCCGCGCCGTCGCCGGTGATGGCCACCTCGACGCCGTCCCCGGCCATCGCCTCGGCGAGCAGCAGCTTCGCGACCGGATGCAGGTTGAACATCGGCTCCTCGACCGCATGCGTCGTTCTCGGCAGCGCCGCGACGAAATCGGCTTCGTTCGCGCGCACGATCTTCACGTTCGCCTGCATCTGCGCGGCCAGTTCGAGTGCGGCATCGCGTTCGCAATAGTCGGGCATGTCGGTCACGAGGACGTAGGACGTCACGTCCCGCTGCGCGCCGAGTTCGCGCAGCAACGCGAGCAGCAGCGCCGAATCGAGCCCGCCGCTCAGCGCCAGCGCAACGCGCTTGCCGCTGTCGAGCGCGCGCTGCAGCGACGCGCGCAGCACGGTTTCCAGATCGGCGTGCTGCGGCTGCCCGGGTGCCGGCTGCACGGTCAGCCCTTGCGGTGAACGGACCAGCGCATGGCCGGGCGGCACTGCGCGCACGTCGCGCAACACGGTGCGGCCGACCAGCCGCTCGCCGCTCAGGTAGCCCGCGATGGCCGCCGCGTCCGGCTCGCCGGCCGGTTGCCCCGACGTGTGCAGGAGGGCCCGGATGCCGGACGCCGCCGCACCGCTGCGCGGATGGTAGTGAAGCCGGTCGAAGCCGAACGGGTCGCGCGTGCCGACGATCATGGATAACGCGCCTTCAAGGCGTCCACTTCGATACGTTTGAGGATGCGATGCGGCGCCACCGGCGCGCTGCCGCCCTGGCAATGCAGGCACGCTTCGAGCGGCGCCTCGCGTTGCAGATAGGCGAGCATCGCGTCGAGCATGCCTGCGTCGTCGCGCAGCGGCAGGCCGTCGGACTGAAAATCCTTCTCGCCCCGGTAGAGCGTATGGAAATGAGCCGGGCGCGTGCACGTATAGAACATGCCGTCGCGAATCATATGGCAGCGCTCGCGAATCCAGCAATCGTGATAAAGGCGCTGCGCTTCGTCACGATCGGTACCGGGTTCCGCGCGGTTCATCGTCGTGAACACGTCCTGCACCTTCCAGTTCAGGCGCACGTCGAAGCGCGCGGCCTGGCGCTCGATGTGCGCGACCAGGTCGGGCGACAGCGACGGCTTCGGATAGCGCGAGATCGTCAGCGCATCCACCGCCTGCCAGAACGCGTCGGTCATCTCGCCGAGCTTCAGGCCGTTCGTCGTGACGGAGATCACGGGCGCGATGCCCGTGGCGCGCACGCGCCGGACGAGTTCGACGAGCGCCGGATGCAGCAGCGGCTCGCCGCCGACCAGCTTGAACATGCGCGGGCGCAGCACCTTCGCGGCGCGGCGCAGATCGGCTTCGATCGATTCGGGGCTCGCATACCACTCGGGCAGCAGCGGCGACAGCGAGCAGCATTCCGCGCAGGTCAGGTTGCAGTGATCGACGATGTGCGCTTCGAGCGAGCGCGTCAGCACGCGCCCGTCTTCGACGCGGTAATCGCGATCCAGCGGCGGCGGAAACACATGCTGCCGCTCGGTGGGCGGCGTCGGATTCGACATCCGGTTCAGATTCGCATTCACTTCAGCGTCCTGCTTCCATGCAACGGGAAAAGAAATCGACCAGACGGTCGCGCGCATCCACCATCGCGGAAGCCATCGTCACCGCGCCGTTCAGATACGATGCAAAGCGCGACGGATCGTCGAGCCAGCCTTGCACGATCCAGAGCTTGAGCGCGTGCTGCAGACACGCGGCATCGACCGCCCATGCAAGGCGCGCGGGATCGACCGGCCGGGTCCGCCGATAGGCCAGCACGAACGCTTCCGCCAGATGCGGCGCCTCCAGCGGTAGATGATTCAGGCAACGCACCAGCTCGTATTCGCGCGGCGCGCCGATCGACGCTTCCCAGTCGAGGATGAGCGGCGGCAGCGTGCCCGTGAACAGATAGTTGAACTGGTTGTAGTCGTTGTGGATCGGGTGCTGCGGATCGTCGGCGGGAAACGCGTCGATGCTGCCCGGATAGTAGCGGTCGAGCAGGCGCAGCGCGAGATCGACGTAGCGGCGCAGGTTGTCGGCGGCGTGGTTCGAGCGTGCGCGATCGAGTGCGTCGTGCAGGCGGCGGCGCACTGCGTCCGCGTCGATCGCGGTCAGGCGTGCGCGGATCGTGTCGAGCTGCGGCAAATGAAGCGGCTCGAGACTCAGATGCAATGCGGCCAGGCTCGCGCCGAGCGCATCCCATTCGGCCGGCGAAAACGTGTCGTAGGTTCTGAACTGCCCGGCTTCCCAGCGCGTCAGCATCGCGTGCGAGCGTTGCCCCGTCCACAGCGGCTCGCCGGATGTCGTGCGTTTCAGCGCCTGCACATGGAAACGCGCATCGCGATGCGTCTCGAAGTGCGCGAGCACGGCCGCTTCCTTGGCCGCACGCGCATGGTGTTCGAGCGCGTAGAGCTTGACCGCTACGCCGCCGTCATCGGTCGGCAGGTGCCATACGCGTTCGCCGACCTGGCGCGGCGGCCCGCTGCGGCCCAGCGCATAGGTATCGCGGATCTCGTCGAAAGTCGCGGCGAGCGAGTCCATTCAGATGTGCTCGGCCGGCCCGTATCGATACGGATGGCCGCTCAGGAACGTGTTGTGACCGACGTAGCGCACCTTGTACATCGCCGGGCGGAACAGCACCGAAGGATCGTTGTTCGCGATGCCGAGCAGCGGATACAGGTCCCGCCGCACGAAGAACGCGTTGTTGCCCATGTCGTCGCAGCAGACGAGTTCATAACCCTTCTGCCTGCCGAGCTGGACGAGCGATTCGAGGCTCGCGCCGTAATACGTCGAGCCGTCCCATTCGTGGTCCGGGTTGAAGCACATGACCCAGCGCTCGGGCGGCGTGTAGTACGGGTTGTATTCGATCACGACGATGCGCGGCTGGAACGCTTGCAGGCCGCGCCAGACCCAGTAGTCGTTGCCGTCGATATCGATCGACAGCAGGTCGAAGTCGGTTGGCGTGTTGGCATCGGCGAGCAACGTGTCGATCGTGTCGGGCTGGACGCGGTCGTGGTGCAAGCGAACGCGATCCGCTCCCGCGTAGTGGGCGGCCAGCTTGCCGAAGCGGTACGCACTCCCTTCCACCAGCACGCCGGACCAATCCCGTTCGCGCAGCAGCCGCGCGGTGTTGCTGTTGCGCAGGCCGTCGCTTGCGCCGATATCGACGCAGAAGCGGTGGGTCGGCGCGATCCGCTCCATCAGGCGCGACAGGATGCCTTCCTCGGTGCCCTGCGCATAGAGGCTTGGCGCAAGGCCGGACAGGTCGAGCGGGAAAGGATGGTCCTGCATCGAGGGAGCGGCTCCGGGTCGGAATGGAAGGTGGTATTCGGAGCGTAATTTACCCGAAGTCGATTGACGGGAGGAAACGGGAATGTGCGACACCCCGCGCTTCACCGGCACGGAAATGAAAAAGCCCGCATCGACAATACTGTCGATGCGGGCCCGATACGCTTCTGGCGGCTTCGCGCTGCTATGCGCCCCGGCTTCGTACTACTGCCTGGCAGCCACGCATGAGTGGAAGCGTCAGGACAATTACTCCTGCCCCTGACTCGTCAGGAACTCCTCGTAATTGCCGCCGAAGTCGAACAGCGTGCCATCCGTGCGCACTTCGATGATCCGGTTCGCCAGCCCGCTCACGAATTCGCGGTCGTGCGAAACGAAAATCAGCGTGCCTTCGAACTGCTCGAGCGCGATCTGCAGCGACTCGATCGACTCCATGTCCATGTGGTTGGTCGGCTCGTCCATCAGCAGCACGTTGTGGCGGCCGAGCATCAGCTTGCCCCAGATCATGCGGCCCTTCTCGCCGCCCGACAGCACCTTCACCGACTTCTTGATGTCGTCCGACGAGAACAGCAGGCGGCCCAGCGTGCCGCGCACCATCGTTTCGTCGTCGCCGTCCTTGCGGTACTGGTCGATCCAGTCCATCAGCGTGATGTCGTTCGGGAACTCCTCGTACGTGTCCTGCGGCATGTAGCCGACGTTCGCGTTCTCGGACCACTTCACCGTGCCGTGCTCGAGCGCGAGCGCGCCGAGCAGCGAACGCAGCAGCGTCGTCTTGCCCGCGCCGTTCTCGCCGATGATCGCGATCCGCTCGCCCGGCTGAACCGACAGGTTGAAGTTCTGGAAGATCGTGCGCTCGTACTTCTTCGTGATCTCTTCAGCGACCACCGCGACGTTGTGCAGCTTCTTCTCGAACTCGAAACGGATGAACGGGTTCTGGCGCGACGACGGCTTGAATTCCTCGATCTTGATCTTGTCGATCTGCTTCGCACGGCTCGTTGCCTGACGGGCCTTCGACTTGTTCGCCGAGAAGCGGCGCACGAAGTCCTGCAGTTCGGCGACACGCTCCTTCGCACGCGTGTTCGCCGCGGCCTGGCGCTCGCGCGCCTGTGCCGACGCGAGCATGTAGTCGTCGTAGTTGCCCGGCCAGACCTTCAGCGTGCCGAAGTCCATGTCGGCCATGTGCGTGCACACCGAGTTCAGGAAGTGACGATCGTGCGAGATGATGATCATCGTCGAGTTGTACTCGTTGAGCGTTTGCTCGAGCCAACGAATCGAGTTGATGTCGAGGTTGTTGGTCGGTTCGTCGAGCAGCAGCACGTCCGGCTTCGAGAACAGCGCCTGCGCGAGCAGCACGCGCAGCTTCCAGCCCGGCGCGACGTCGCTCATCGTGCCGTTGTGGAATTTCTCCTCGATGCCGATGCCGAGCAGCAGCGCGCCCGCGCGCGCCTCGGCGTCGTAGCCGCCGTATTCGGCGAACTTGCCTTCGAGCTCGGCGGCATGCATGTAGTCGTCGTCGGTGGCTTCCGGGTTCGCGTAGATCGCGTCACGCTCGGTCATGGCGGCCCACATTTCGGTGTGGCCCATCATCACGACGTCGAGCACGCGCACGTCTTCGTACGCGAACTGGTCCTGGCGCAGCTTGCCGAGACGCACGTTCGGCTCCAGCGCGACGTTGCCGGCGCTCGGCTCGAGGTCGCCGCCGAGGATCTTCATGAACGTCGACTTGCCACAGCCGTTCGCGCCGATCAGACCATAGCGGTTGCCCTCGCCGAATTTGACCGAGATATTCTCGAACAAGGGCTTCGGCCCGAATTGCATCGTGATGTTGGCAGTAGAAAGCACGGCAGGTCCCGTTAAAGGATAAATCGACGGAAAACCGTGTATTTTAGCAGGTGTCGGAGAAACTGCCGACCACGCCGTTCCGGCAGCGCATTTCCGGCCCTCCCCGTCCTGCCGCCCGACGGCCCGCCAACACGACGGCACGCGCCCCACCGCCGTCTCACCGGAATCCCGCATGCTTGCCAGCCAGCTTCGCGAACAACTCGTCGGCGCATGGCGCCTCGTATCCTACGAAGTCCGCCCGCGCGACGGCAGCGCGGTCACGTATCCGCTCGGCCGCGACGCGCGCGGCTGGATCCTGTACACGCCGGACGGCTACATGTCCGCCCAGTTGATGGCCGCCGGCCGACCGCCCTACGCGGACGGCGACCTGCAGGGCGGCACCGCCGACGAGCGCGCGGCGGCCGCCGGCGGCTACATCGCGTATTCCGGCCCCTTTCAGGTCGCCGACGACGGCACGCTGACCCACGAAATGGACGTCAGCCTGTTCCCGAACTGGATCGGCAACGTCCAGCAGCGCGCCGTCAGGCTCGACGGCGATCGCCTGCAGCTCGGCACGGCCGCCCCGGTACGGATCGACGGCCGGGAAGTCGATGCCGTGCTGCTCTGGGTGCGCGCGGGCCGCTGACGCGCACGCGCGTCACTTGCCGGCCTTCGCCGCTGCCCGCTGTGCCGCCTTCGCGTTCATCTGACCGAACAGCTCCGAACACGGCACGTCGCGGTTGTTGCTCGGCGCGATCAGCGGAATCAGGGCCGCAAACGGATTGATCAGTCCGAGGCCGACCATCGCGCCGGCGCGCAGCGCGAGTGCGCCCGCATCGACGCCGACGTTCGGGTTCTTGAACGTGCCCTTCGCGTACAGCGGCGAGCGCAGCGAGAAGATCCGGAAACCCTTCGTGTGCGGATGGATCTTCAGGTTCAGCGTTTCGTCGCGCAGGCTGATCGGGCCGTCGACGTTGATCAGCGCGTCGTCCGTATCGAGCGCGAACACCTTCGGGTCGAGAATGCCGTTGGTCGCGACGAAGTCGATCGCCGCGCAGTTGATCTTCACGTCGTTGTTGCCGAACAGCTTCTCGTAGACGACGTTCGCGACGTTCAGCCCCGCCGCTTCCATCAGCAGGCGGCTGATGCGACCGTCCGTCACGAGCGCCTTCACCTCGCCGGTCGACGTGGCGGCCAGCGCGGCCGGCGAATTGCCGGTCGCCGACAGCGACGCATCGCCGTTGATCTCGCCGAGCGCCGACTGCATGACCTTCTGCGCCGGGAACAACTGCTTGAGCTTCAGGTGCCGCGCGGCCACCGTGAAGCGGCCCTTCAGCGGCGCACCGCTGCCGTCGAGATGCGCGGTCGTGGCGAGCGTGCCGCCCGCGACGCCGAACTGCAGCGGCTCGAGCGACAGCACGCCATCCGTCATCACGATGTGCGTGTACAGGTTGGTGATCGGCAGGTCCGAACTCTTGACCAGCTTGCGCCCCGTGAACTTGACGTCCGCGTCGAGCGCACGCCAGCGGTCGGTGCGGAACGTCTCGACCGGCAGCACGCGGCCCGCCGGCTGTTTCGTCGTGTCGCCGCGCTTGGCCTTGCTCGCGGCCGTATCCGCGCCGATCACCGGCGCGAGATCGGAGAACTGCAGCAGGTTGGACACGAGTTCGCCCGACAGCTTCGGCCGCGGCTCGCGCTGCTCGTAGACGAGCGTGCCGCCGAGATCGCTGCCGCCGACGCGACCATTGAAATTCTCGTAACGGAAGGTGCTGGCCCTGCGCTTGAAGTTGCCGATCAGCCGACCTTCGGTCGCGTAAGGCGGCGTATCGGGCAGCGTGATGCCGCTGAGCTGATAGAGATGCGACATCGACGTGCCCTGCAGCCACAGCCGCAGGTCGATGGCCGCGAGATGCATCGGGTCGGTCAGCGTGCCGACGATCGCGAGCCGCGTGTCGCCGGCCTTCACGTCGGCCTGCAACGGGAACGGCCGCGACGCGTCCTGGATCGCGAGCACGCCGCCCAGCTTGCCGGTGCCGCTGATCGGCACGTTCTTGTAGCGGCCGTCGACCTTCAGCCCGAACGCATAGGTCGGGCCGGACGGCTTCGCGGGCGCCGCGACGCTGCTTGCACCGCTTGCACCAGACGCGGCAGCAACCACCGATGCAGAAGAGGTGCCCGAAGAAGACGATGCCGACACCACGGCAGACCCGGTCGAAGCACCGGTGGCCGAGGCCGAACTCGCAGCCTGCGCGGCGGACGCACTCGACGCGGCCTCCGCGTTGGCCTTCGCGCTCAGTTGCGCGGCGCCATGCTTGCCGACCCGCTGCGCCGATGCCGCGCGCGACGTCTGCTCCTGCTCCTTCAGCACGTCGCCGAGCGGAATCGGCTGCCCGAGCGTATCGATCGCGACGGTCAGGTCGGCCTTCGTGATCGCGTCGCGGTACGTGACGGTGCCCTTCGCGAAGCCGAAGCTGTCGAGCCGCACCTTCCACGGCGACGGCTGCGACGATTGCTTGAACTGGAAGGTCCACGTGTTGCGGCCGTCGGCGAGCCGCTCGAGGTCGACGGCCGGATTCACGACGTCGATCGACGGGATCACGATTTCATGCGCGAGCAGCGGCAGGATCGCGAGATCGAAGTGCGCGGCATCGAGCGTGACGAACTTGGGCATCTTCGCCCAGTCGGGGTTGCCGATCTCGAGCTGCGTGGCCGTGAAGCTCGGCCAGGGCACCCAGGCGCGCCAGCCGGTTTCGCCGTCGGGGCGGCGCCAGCCGACCTTCAGGTCGCCGTTGATCGCGAACGGGCGGCCGAGTGCGGCCGTGACCTGCTCGTTGACCCACGGCTTCGCGCGGTTCCAGTCGAAGATAAAGAGAAAGACGCCGGCCGCCGCGATGAGCACCGCGACGATACCGACGATCCATGCAGCCGATTTGCCGATGGCTCGGGCTAGCGTCATGGCGGTTCCGTTGTTGTTCTGAAATGTTGCCGCACCATGCCGGGCCGCTTGCGTGGACGAACGGCGCACGACACCCGCGGCTTTTCAATCGGTATTATGACGCACGCCATGGTGACGTTTCGGCGCCATTAACGCTTTTTTTCATTTGTGACATGACAGCCCCCACCGGCCTCATCGATGCAGCGCGCATCACGCGGCGCGATGCCAGCAGCGGCAAGACCCTGCTCGCGCCGACCGATTTCAGCCTCGCGGCGGGATCGCGAATTGCTATCACCGGGCCGTCCGGGTCGGGCAAGAGCGTGCTGCTGCGCGCGCTCGCGCTGCTCGACCCGCTCGACGGCGGCCACATCCTGTGGCGCGGCAAACGGATCCGGCGCAATGCGATCCCGCGTTACCGCCGCAGCATCGCCTATGTGCGCCAGCGCCCCGCGCAGATGGACGGCACCGTCGAATCGCAGTTGCGCTATCCGTATTCGCTCGCGATCTATCGCGACGTGGCGTTCGATCGCGCACGCGCCGAAGCGCTCGCCGCGCAGGCCGGTCGCGGCCCCGACTTTCTCGACAAACGCGCGAGCGACCTGTCCGGCGGCGAAGCGCAGATCACCGCGCTGCTGCGCGTGCTGCAGCTCGATCCCGACGTGCTGCTGCTCGACGAGCCGACGTCCGCGCTCGACCCCGAATCGGCGCGCGCGATCGAGGCGCTCGTCGGCGCGTGGTTTGACGCGGCACCCGACGACCGTGCATACATGTGGATCTCGCACGATCCGGCCCAGGCCGCGCGAATCGGCACGGTGCGGCTCGTGATGCAGGCCGGCGTGATGCACGTGGCCAACCCGACGGAGGCCGCGCAATGAGCCCCGCCCTGCAGGACCTGAGCCTCGTCGACGTCGGCATCGCCGCCGCGCTCGTCGCGGTCAACGGCGCGATCTCGATGGCCCTGTCGCTCGGCCTCGGCCGCAAGCTCGCGCTCGCGGCCGTGCGCACCGTCGTGCAGTTGCTCGCGATCGGCTACGTGCTCGGCTGGGTGTTCGGTCATCCTCACTGGTACATCGTGCTGCCGCTCACCGCGCTGATGACGCTGATCGCCGGGTTCGCCGGCGCGGGGCGCGGCAAGCGCACGTATCGCGGCCAGCGCATCGACAGCATCGCGTCGATCTGGTTCAGCAGCTGGTTCGTCGCGGCGGTCGGCCTGTTCGTCGTGATCCGCATCCATCCGTGGTACGCGCCGCAATACGCGATTCCGATCCTCGGGATGATTCTCGGCAACACGCTCACGGGTGTGTCGCTCGGTGTCGAGCGGATGATGGAAGAACTCACGGCGCGCCGCGACCGTGTCGAAACCGCGCTGGCGCTCGGCGCGACGCGCTGGGAAGCCGCGCAGGACGCCGCGCGCCAGGCCGTGCGCGCCGGCATGCTGCCGACGCTGAACCAGATGGCCGTCGTCGGCGTCGTGAGCCTGCCGGGGATGATGACGGGCCAGGTGCTGGCCGGCCAGTCGCCGCTGCAGGCCGTGCGCTACCAGATCGTGATCATGTTCCTGATCGCCGCGGCCTCCGCGCTCGGCACGGTCGGTGCGGTGCTGATGACCTATCGCCGGCTGTTCTCGGCGGACCACCGCTTTCTCGCGGCGCGACTCGAAGAACGCGCGCACTGACACGCGGCACCATCGCGCGATGCGTTCGCGCGGTTGGCCATTCAGCGCGCGCTGCGGCGCTTGCCGAGCGCCTGCCGCAACGCGGCTGCGATGTCCGCGTCTGGCGCGAGCCCGTCGACCGACGCGACGAGCCTTACCGCGCGCGGTGTCGTCACATACGCCTGCGCGCCGACATAGCCGCCGCTGCCGGCCGAGCGCGTCGTCACGACGAGCACCTGAGGCGCACGTGCACCGAGGTCGGCCGCGAATGCATCGGTGACCGTACCATCGCGCACATGCAGCGTGCCCGTCACGTAATCGTCGGTATCGAAGCCGGGGGCTGCATGCGCGGTCGAATACACGCGCACCGCATAGCTGCCGGTCGAGCACGGTTCGAGCGCGCCGCTCGATACGACCGCCACCTGCTGCCGCGACGGCAGCCCGACTTTCTTCACGAAACCGCAATCGTCGGCCGCGTGCGCGTGTGCGGCGACGAATGCAATGGCGTACAGCAACGCGCGCATTCGGTATTTCATCGGGATGTCGTGACAGGAAGGTGATGATGCGGGCGAGCATGGCGTGACATGCTCATGACGTCATGCGGGTCGCTACGCGACCCTGTCGCACGGCGAACGGCTGCCATGCCGTTGAAGCAGGTCGCGAGAAAGCACTGTGACGGCGACACGAAACGGTCACGTGTCGCCGCGTGGTACCGCAAGTCGAAGCCGTTGCGCGCGCACCTGGTCCGACGCGCGGCCCGCGCGCACCGCTCAACGCTTGATCGACACCGTCACCTTCGAGCCATCGCTCATCGTGACGGACTTCGACCCGCCGTTGGTCGGGATCGACACCCACTTCACCTGACTCACCGACACGACGTCCGGACACTGCAGCGACTTGCCGCCGGCCGTCACGTTGCGCGTGCCTTTCGGCGCGGCCGCCTGGAAGCTCAGCTGCACGTTGGCGATCCCCTTCGCGTCGATCGACGGCGCGAGCCGCACCTGGGTCTGGCGCACCATCGCGCCGTTCTCGTCGCGCGGCAGGCTGTCGGCGTTCGGGCAACCGTCCGGCATCGCGACCGCCCCGCTCGGCGGCACCGACTTCCAGTTGAAGTCGTCCGTCTCGCCCGAGCGGATCTTGCGGGTCTCCTGCGTATTGCCGAAGCTCTTCGATTCGACCTTGACGGTGTATTCGAGCTGTCCCGTACCGCCGCCCTTCAGGCTGCCCTTGACCGGCGGCGCCGCGAATACGCTCGCGCTGACGCACGCCGCCACGAACACGACCGACCACGTTGCGGCGACTGACAAGCTGCGTTGGCTCATGCTGACCTCCTTGGTATGCGGCGGCACGCGCGTGCCGCGCGGTTTTCGATGCATGATGCGCTGCCAGTCTACCGCCAAGCGGGATGCAATGCGCCGCAAACGCATCGGGTGTTACCCCGCTTGCGTTCGCGGCGCCGCAACCTTACGCGCGATGCCGGCTCAGAAGCCGCTCAGCACGAGCTTGCCGATCGAACGCCCGGCCTCGAGCAGCTGGTGCGCGCGCCGCACGTTCGCCGCGTTGATCGTGCCGAGCTGTTCGCCGACCGTGGTACGCAGCGTGCCGCCGTCGACCAGCCGCGCGACTTCGCCGAGGATCCGGTGCTGCTCGATCATGTCCGGCGTCTCGAACATCGCGCGCGTGAACATGAATTCCCAGTGAAACGCCGCACTCTTCGCCTTCAGCAGTTCGACCGGCACCGGCTTGTCGTTCTCGACGATCGTGCAAATGCCGCCCTGCGGCCGGATGACCTCCGCAGCGGCAGGAAAGTGACGATCCGTGTCGTTGAAAATCAGCACGTAGTCGACGTTCGGGTGCCCGGCCTCGCGCAGTTGCGCAGGCAGGTCGCCAAAATGGTCGACCACCGTGTCCGCGCCCAGCGTGCGCACCCATTCGGCCGACGCCGGCCGCGATGCGGTCGCGATCACGTGCAGCTTGCCGAGCGTCTTCGCGAGCTGGATCGCGATCGAACCCACGCCACCCGCGCCGCCGATGATCAGCACCGACTTGCCGGCGTCCGCGCCCTGCGGCGACACACGCAGCCGGTCGAACAGCGCTTCCCACGCGGTCAGCGCGGTCAGCGGCAGCGCGGCGGCGGCAGCGAAATCGAGCGTGCGCGGCTTCAGCGCGGCGATCCGCTCGTCGACCGTATGGAATTCGCTGTTCGCGCCCGGCCGCGTGATGCTGCCCGCGTAGAACACTTCGTCGCCGGGCCGGAACAGCGTGACGTCGGCGCCGACCGCGACCACCGTGCCGGCCGCATCCCAGCCGAGCACGCGCGGCGTGTCCTCGACCTGCGGCTTCGGCGCGCGCACCTTGAAGTCCACCGGGTTCACGGAAATCGCCTCGACCTTCACGAGCAGGTCGCGCGGGCCCGGCACGGGCTGCGGCAGCTCCACGTCGAGCAGCGCTTGCGGGTCGTCGATCGGCAGATAACGGGTCAGTCCAACGGCTTTCATCACGACACTCCTTCAAGGAAACCTGTGGGCCGCGGCGCAGCCCCATGAACGTCATCGTAGGCAACCCGATCATTCGAGAAAAGCGCTATATTTCCTGAAACATTTTCAGGAATTTCAGAATAATGGCCTCCGATCCGATTCCGGCTCCCGACAAGCCGCTCGACCTGCTCGACGTCGCGCTGTTCGTGCGCGCGGCGCTGCTCGCGAACGTCACGGCGGCCGGCCGTGAATTCGGTGTCTCGGCCGCGGTCGCGAGCGCGCGCATCGCGCAGCTCGAGCGCCAGCTCGGCGCGCGGCTGCTGCACCGCACCACGCGCCGCATCAGCCTGACCCAGGACGGCGAAGTCTTCATGGCGCACGCCGACACGCTGCTGTCGGCCGCCGATGCCGCGCGCGCATCGGTCGGCCACGGCCGCTCCGAGCCGTACGGGCGGCTGAAGGTGTCGATGTCGTCGTCGTTCGGCCGCCAGCATGTCGCGCCGGTGATTCCCGCGTTCCTGCGCCGCTATCCGTCCGTGTCGCTCGACCTGCGGCTGTCGGACGAGATCGTCGATCTCGTCGACGACGGCTACGACGTCGCGATCCGCCTCGGCGCGCTGAAGGATTCGACGCTCGTCGCGCGCAAGCTCGCCACGAACCGCCGCGTGCTGTGCTGCTCGCCCGCGTATCTCGCCGAACATGGCACGCCGCGCCATCCGGCCGACCTCGCGCAGCACGAATGCGTGATCCTCGGCGACCAGCGCGACTGGTCGTTCGCCACGCCGCAGGGCCCGCTCAACGTGCGGGTGGGCGGCCGGCTCGTCGCGAGCAACGGCGAGGCGATCCGCGAAGCGCTCGTCGACGGCTTCGGGATCGCGATCAAGTCGACCTGGGACGTCGGCCCGCTGCTCGCGAGCGGCGCGCTCGTCACCGTGCTCGACGACTATCCGTTCGCGGAAGACATCGCGATCTGGGCCGTCTACCCGAGCCGCGCGCACGTTCCGCTGAAGACGCTCGCCTTCATCACGTTCCTGGCCGAGCATTTCGGCGATCCGCCGTACTGGGATCGCGCGGACGGGCCATGACCGCCTCCCGCGCACGGTTTCGATCCTCACCCGACCGCCGCGTGCGGCCAACCGGCTACAATGGCGCGTTCGCCACGCAAGGGCCCGACGCCGGACGGGGCCCGCATCGGCAGGCGGCTGCCCGTTGGCCGCAGACGCATTTCATTCGCTTCCCAACCATCCCGTCATGACCCACAACCTCGTCATCCAGAGTCTTGCGCCGCTGTCGGACACCCATCACAAACCGCTGCTCGCGCTGTCGCGCGGCACCCGCATCGTGCAGACCGACGATCATGCGCTGCGGATCGACCACGCGAACCCGGCGCAGCGCCTCGACATCGATGCCTACTGCGGCACGCACGCGCTCGACTTCGCGTTCGTCGAGGCCGGCCTCTCGCTCGGCGATTTCGGGCTCGCCGTGATGGACATGGATTCGACGCTGATCACGATCGAGTGCATCGACGAGATCGCCGATTTCTGCGGGCTGAAAACCCAGGTCGCCGAGATCACCGAAGCGTCGATGCGCGGCGAGATCCGCGACTTCAATGAGAGCCTCACGCGCCGCGTCGCGCTGCTGGCCGGGCTCGACGCGCACGCGCTCGAACGCGTATACGAGGAACGGCTGCAACTGTCGCCGGGCGCCGAGAAGATGCTCGCCGGCGTGAAGGCCGCCGGCATGAAGACGCTGCTCGTGTCGGGCGGCTTCACGTTCTTCACCGAACGGCTGAAGGCGCGCCTCGGCCTCGACTACGCGCATGCGAACACGCTCGAGATCGTCGACGGCAAGCTGACCGGCAAGGTGCTCGGCGAGATCGTCAACGCCGACGTGAAGGCGCGCCTGCTGCGCGAGACGTGCGCGTCGCTCGGCCTCGAGCCGCGCCGGGCGATCGCCATGGGCGACGGGTCGAACGACCTGAAGATGATGGCCGAAGCCGGGCTGTCGGTCGCGTACCACGCGAAGCCCGTCGTGCGCGATGCGGCGACGGTCGCGTTCGATCATGTCGGCCTCGACGGGCTGCTGCGGCTGTTCTGATCCCGCGGCATCCGAAATGAAAAACGCCGGCGCGATGCAACATCGCGCCGGCGTCTTGTTTTTCTGCCGAACGTTGTCGGCGGGCGATCAGCCCAGCGCAGCCTGCATCGCGCGCTCGATGTCCGCACGCAGGTCGCCCTCGTCTTCCAGGCCGACATAGAAACGCACCAGCGTGCCGCGATGCGCCCAGTCCGGACGCATCGACGCGACGTCGTAAGGCATCGCGAGGCTGCACGCGCCGCCCCAGCTCCAGCCGATCGCGAACAGCTCGAGCGACTCGACGAAGCGGTCGACCTGCTCCGCACTGTAGCGTTCGTCGAACACCACCGAGAACAACCCGCCCGCGCCGGTGAAATCGCGCATGAACGACGCGTGCCCCGGGCAATCGGCGATCTGCGGGTGCAAGACCGCCGCGATCTCCGGCCGCGCCTTCAGCCATTGCGCGAGCGCAAGCGCGCTCTTGCTGTGCGCGTCGAAACGCACCTGCATGCTCGGCAGGCTGCGCAGCACGAGCGAGCAATCGTCGACCGACACGCCGATGCCGCAGCGCATCCGCGCGAGCTTCAGCTGTGCATGCAACTCCGCGTTCGCGGTGATCGTCGCCCCCATCAGCACGTCGCTGCCTCCCGACTGGTACTTGGTCAGCGCCTGCACCGAGATGTCGACGCCGTGCTCGAACGGCTTGAACGCGAGCCCGGCCGAAAAGGTGTTGTCGATCGCGGTGACGATGCCGCGCGCCTTCGCGGCCGCCGTGATCGCCTGCACGTCCGGCACTTCCATCGTCACCGAGCCGGGCGCCTCGATCCAGATCAGCCGCGTGTTCGGCTGGATCAGGTCGGCGATGCCGGCGCCGATCAGCGGATCGTAGAAGCGCGCGGTGATGCCGAAATCCTTCGCGAGCCAGTTGCCGAAATCGGCGTTCGGCCCGTACACGTTGTGCGGAATCAGCACGTCGTCGCCGGCTTTCACGATCCCGAAGTAGACGTTCATGATCGCCGCGAGGCCCGACGGCTGCAGCAGCGCATGCGTGCCGCCCTCGATCTCGGCCAGCCGCTGCGCAAGCGCGAGCGACGTCGGCGTCGCA
Source organism: Burkholderia sp. Se-20373 (assembly GCF_017104705.1). Taxonomy (NCBI): domain Bacteria; kingdom Pseudomonadati; phylum Pseudomonadota; class Betaproteobacteria; order Burkholderiales; family Burkholderiaceae; genus Burkholderia; species Burkholderia sp. Se-20373. The sequence continues at coordinate 37,789 of NZ_JAAGPH010000007.1, forward strand.
TGCAGGCCGTAGCGCCACTGGTTGTCGTTGTGCCAGACGAGCGCACGCATCGTCGCGAGATCGGGAAACACGACCGTCGACGCGCGTGCGACCGGCGGCACGAACGAACGGAAGCCTTCCGGGATCACGTCGTCGGGTTGAACGATGCGGGTTTGCAGTGCGCGCTTGGGAGTGGATGCAGTCATGACGGGAAGCGGGGCACGAGGCCGTTCGGTTGCGGAATATGCAGCTAGATTAGCCAAAATCGGCGCAATTGGCCCGGTACAATGCGCGGCGCGCACACCGAGCCAGCGCGGGTTCAGTCGTCGGTGCGCAGATTGACGACGCCGCCCACCGTCTCGATTTCCTGCACGCGGCCGTCGCGCACCTGCAGCGCCGCACGCTTGCCCGGCGCGAGACGCAGTACGACGGGCTGCGGATCCGACTCGTCCGAATTCATCCGGTCGGCCTTCAGATCACCCGTCGCGTCGAAGCGGCCGATCCACACGCCCGTGATGTTCGTGCCGTCGTTCGATTCCTCGATTTCGAGCGTGTCGCCATCGCGATCGCCCGCGAGCAGCACGACCTCGCCCGTATCGGCGAACTGGTATTCGCCGTGCACGCCTTCCTCGTCCGTCTTCGGGCCGAGATGCACGACGATCGGCCGGTCACCGAGCGTGCCTTCGTAGCGCGGCAGGCGGGCGAACTCGGGATTCGGCTTCAGCGGCCGCGCCATGGCCGGTTCATCCTGCTGCGCGCCCGGCGCGACAGCCTGCGCCGCGACGACGCCCGGCAACACCATGCCCGCCGCCAGCGCGCCCGCGACGACGAGCGCCCGTTGCCATTGCGAATATCGACCCACCGTGTGTTGCTCCTTGCTTCAGATTCGCTCGAAAATCGCGGCGGCGCCCTGCCCGCCGCCCATGCACATCGTCACGAGCGCATTGCCGTGGCCGGCGTGCGCATGCCGCGTCAGCCCTGCATCAGGCGCTCCACCGCAGCGCGGTGCGGAATCGGTGCGACCGCACCGTAGCCCGTCGTCGACAGTGCTGCCGCGGCGTTCGCATAACGCGCTGCCGCGAACGGATCGTCGCCCGCGACGATCCGCGTGACGAAGGCACCGCCGAAGCAATCGCCCGCGCCCGTCGCGTCGACGGCTTCGACCGCGAAGCCCGGCACGACGCGCCGTTCGTTCGGCGTCGCCACGTAAGCGCCTTCCTTGCCGAGCTTCAACGCGACGACCTGCGGCCCGTGTTCGAGCATCGCATCGACGATCGCATCGCGATCGTTCGCGCCCGTGAGCGCCGTCACGTCGTCCCAGCTGGGCAGGCAGATGTCCGTCTGGCGCAGCGCCTCGCGCATCACCGCGCGGGCGCGCGGCAGCGGCCACAGCTTCAGCCGCAGGTTCGTGTCGAAGCTGACCTTCGCGCCGTGGCGGCGCGCATGGTCGATCCCCGCGAATGCGGCGTCGCACGCGGCCGTGCTGATCGCCAGGCTGATGCCCGACAGATGCACGGCTTTCGCGGCAGCCAGTGCGTCGAGCGGCAGATCACCCGTTGCATAACGGCTCGCCGCCGAGCCCGCGCGCAGGTAGTCGAACTGGTGGCCATCGGCGCCGTGCGTGACGAAATACACGCCGGTCGGCGCCGTGCGGTCGATCCGCACGTACGTCGTGTCGACGCGTTCCGCGCGCCACATGTCGGCCAGCAGGCGGCCGAACGGATCGTCGCCGATCGCCGACACGAAACCCGTCGACGCGCCCTGGCGCGCCGCGGCGATGCAGAAGTTCGACGTGTCGCCGCCGAAGCCCTGCAGGAATTCAGGCCTGCCCGGCTGGGACTGGTTGAATTCGATCATCGCCTCGCCGAGCGCGAGGATCTCCGGAAATGCGGCGGCCATCGCTTACACCTCGCCCCACAGATCGTGGCCGTCGGCGCCCGTGATCTTCACGGACACGAAATCGCCGACCTTGTAGCGCTTCGATGCCTTCGCCGCCGGCTCGACGTAGACGACGCCGTCGATCTCCGGCGCATCCGCGGCCGTACGGCCGATCCCGCCTTCCTCGCTGACTTCGTCGATCAGCACCTTGAGGGTCTTGCCGACCTTGCGCTGGATGCGGTTCGCCGACACTTCCTCGGCGACTTCCATGAAGCGCGCGCGGCGTTCCTCGCGGACTTCATCCGGCAGCGCGCCGTCGAGTTCGTTCGCGCTCGCGCCTTCGACCGGCGAATACGCGAAGCAGCCGACGCGATCGAGTTCCGCCTCGCGGATGAAGTCGAGCAGCGTTTCGAACTGCGCTTCCGTCTCGCCGGGGAAGCCCGCGATGAACGTGCTGCGAATCGTCAGGTCCGGGCAGATCTCGCGCCACTTCTGCACGCGCTCGAGCACCTTCTCGGCGTTCGCCGGACGCTTCATGCGCTTCAGCACTTCCGGGTGCGCGTGCTGGAACGGCACGTCGAGGTACGGCAGCACGTGGCCCTTGAACGGGCCTTCGGCCATCAGCGGAATCACTTCGTCGACGCTCGGGTACGGATACACGTAGTGCAAGCGCACCCATGCGCCGTACTGCGCGGCGAGTTCGCCGAGCGCGGCGACCAGGTCGGTCATGCGCGTCTTGATCGGCTTGCCGTTCCAGAAGCCCGTGCGGTACTTCACGTCGACGCCGTACGCGCTCGTGTCCTGCGAGATCACGAGCAGTTCCTTCACGCCCGACTTGAACAGGTTCTCGGCTTCCAGCATCACTTCGGCGACCGGGCGCGACACGAGGTCGCCGCGCATCGACGGGATGATGCAGAACGTGCAGCGGTGGTTGCAGCCTTCGGAAATCTTCAGGTATGCGTAATGGCGCGGCGTGAGCTTGATGCCGGCCGCGGGCACGAGATCGGTGAACGGATCGTGCGGCTTCGGCAGGTGCGAATGCACGGCCTGCATCACTTCGCCCACCGCGTGCGGGCCGGTGACGGCGAGCACCTTCGGGTGGACTTCCTCGATCAGGTTCGAGCCGCTGGCGCTCGACTTGGCGCCGAGACAGCCGGTGACGATCACCTTGCCGTTCTCGGTCAGCGCCTCACCGATCGCGTCGAGGCTTTCCTGCACGGCTTCGTCGATGAAGCCGCAGGTGTTCACGACGACGAGGTCGGCACCGTCGTAGGTGCCGGAGATTTCATAACCTTCGGCGCGCAGTTGCGTGATGATCTGTTCGGAGTCGACGAGCGCCTTCGGGCACCCGAGGGATACCATACCTATACGCGGTGCCGGGGCGGGAGCCGGTGTAATTTTCTGAGACATCTGGAGTGTGGGGCGTGGCAGCAAAAGCGAGAGTTTACAGCTATTTACGGTTCAGCGACCCAAAACAAGCGGCTGGCGGCAGCGTCGATCGCCAGCTTGAGTACGCCGCGCGCTGGGCGGCCGACAACGAGATGGAGCTTGATGCGTCCCTATCACTCCGGGACGAAGGGCTGTCGGCATACCATCAGCGCCACGTGCGACAAGGCGCGCTGGGTGTGTTCCTGCGTGCTGTCGAGGATGGCCAAGTGCCGGCCGGGTCCGTGCTGATCGTTGAGGGTCTGGATCGCTTGAGCCGCGCCGAGCCGCTGCAGGCGCAGGCGCAGCTCGCCCAGATCGTAAACGCCGGTATCACGGTCGTGACGGCCAGCGACGGCCGCGAGTACAACCGCGAGCGCCTCAAGGCGCAGCCGATGGACCTCGTTTACAGCCTGCTGGTGATGATCCGCGCGCACGAGGAATCGGACACGAAGAGCAAGCGCGTGAAGGCGGCGATCCGCCGGCAGTGCCAAGGCTGGATAGCCGGTACCTGGCGCGCACCGATCCGGGTTGGGAAGGACCCGCATTGGGTGCGAGAAATTGAAGCCGGCGGGTTCGAACTGGCCGACGATCGAGCGGCGGCAGTGCGCCTCGTCATTGAGATGTTCAAACAGGGGCACGGCGCCGTGCGAATCGTGCGCGAACTCGCCGAGCGCGGGCTCAAGATCACCGACAGCGGCCGCTCAGCAGCCAGCCACATCTATCGGCTGCTGGCGAACCGGATGCTGATCGGCGAGAAGACGGTCGAGGTTGACGGCGAGACGTTCCGCCTCGAAGGCTACTACCCCGCCATGCTGACGCCGGCCGAATTCGCGGACCTGCGATACCTGGCCGAGCAACGTGGTCGGCGCAAGGGCAAGGGAGAAATTCCCGGGGTCGTGACCGGGCTGGGCATCACCTACTGCGGCTACTGCGGTGCGGCGATCGTCGCGCAAAACATCATGGGACGTCGGCGCGCCGCCGACGGACGCCCATACCCCGGCCACCGCCGGCTGCACTGTGTCACGTACAGCCAAAGCGCTGGATGCAAGGTCAGCGGGAGTTGCAGCGTCGTACCGGTCGAACGGGCCCTGATGCTGTACTGCTCGGACCAGATAAATTTGACGCGACTACTGGAGGGCGATACAGGAACCGCGTCGCTGGCCGCGCAGTTGGCCAGCGCTAGGCAACGCGTCGCCGAGCTCGAGGCACAGGTCCAGCGCGTCACTGATGCGTTACTACTCGACGACGGCGCCCCCCCGGCCGCCGTGTTGCGCCGCGTCCGCGAGCTCGAAACTCAGCTTGCGAGTGAGCGACGGGATGTCGACTCATTCGAGCATCAACTCGCCGCATCGGCGTCGAATGTCGCACCGGCCGCGGCTGACGCGTGGCGAGAACTGGTGAATGGCGTCGAGCATCTCAACTATGACGCTCGGATGTTGGCCCGCCAACTCGTCGCGGATACCTTCTCAAAGATCGTCGTCTTCCAGTCTGGATTCCGCCCTGACGATGACGATGGAACGATCGGTCTATTGCTAGTCGCGAAACGCGGCACCATACGCATGCTCCACGTCGACCGTAAAACGGGAGAGTGGCGCGCCGCAGAAGAGATCGACGTCAATAAAATGCTCGCCAATTGATCTCTATTCCGTAGAGAAGAAATCGCTTACCCTTGAGTTTCTGCTTCGTGTAGAAGCAGATTTCCGACAACTACACGACGGGGTTGACAGCGATGGCGATTTATTTTTATACGAACGATCCTAGCGGCCTTCTCGCGAACTTTAGAAAGCGAATTTCCCAAGAAGAACAAGCCGGGAAAATCACGACTTGGGAAGAAAAGGACGGCCACTTCACCCACAAAGCAAAGGAGTGGAAGTATGAAGCCTGGTTCAAACCATCGATTGAGGCAGGAAAGAATCTGACCTTCAACATCGTGAAGTCACAACAAAAGGAAGTAGTTTCGCAAACTGCATATGGCTACTACCATGGCCACTTGACGGAGACGTTCCTCAATCACTTTGACAAACTATTTTCGTCGGCTCAGTCCACCGCACTTCCGGTGGCTGGAGATATCGTCTCCGGACCGAAGAAATAGAAAACAAACATCCCTTGCAAGGGTAAACGCGTATAAATACTATTTGCCAATAGGTTCGGCCGACATTTCGTCGGCCGGATAAAGCTGCAGCATCGCGCGCGCCGCCTCGACGTTCGACGTCGTCAGCCATTCCTCCCAGTCGTCCGGATGCAGGATCACCACAGCCCGCTTCTCGTCGTCCGGCTTGTGCATACGCGAGAAGATCGGATGCCCCTCACCGTTGACGGTGATCATGGACATCGCGTGATGCTCCGCGCCGTCCGGCCCGGCCAACGTCCGCCAGATCCCGGCGACGCACATCGTGCGCCAATCGGCGAGCCCGATCCGGTGCCAAACGTTCTTCCCCGTCTCGTAGCACGGCTCGTAGATCCAGTCGGCCGGGATCAGGCATCGTCGGCCGGCTCGCCAGGCTGGTCCATACAGAGGTGACTTCCCGAGATTGTCGTCGCGCACGTTCATCGTGCTGCGCATGATCGGCGGCTTCCGGCCCTGTTCCTTCGCCTTATCGATGTTGGCCTTCTGCAGCGCGCGCGGCCAGAAGCCGAAGCCGGCCGCCAGCGGCTTGAGCGTCCCGTCGACGCTCGCGACGATCGGCGCGAGGTAGTCGGGGTAGATCTCCGGCTTCCACGGGAAGTCCCGATACAGCTCGCTGAACGGTTGGATATTCAGCTCTCGCAGCTCGTAGTCCTCATGCGGCGCACGGTAGTTGGTACACCTCGCCCCTTCCCCATTTTCTGGCCTTGACGGGACCAGCATATCTCAAAATATACTGTGTTTTTATACAGTGGTGGCGACGTGATCAAGCCGCAGTGGGCTTACATCTGGGAGTACGGGTTCCAAGGCGACAAGAATCGTCTGAGGACACCTGTCGAGCTCACGAAGCGGGAATTTGAATTTTGGATCGACCAGGACGAAAGATCGACATTCCTAGGGCACTGCCGGCCAATCGAAGCGACGCGAATCGACCGCAACCGCACCCCGTTGACGGACCCGCGATTTAAGGTAAAAGCAACGATTCCGGAATTCGATGCCCCGAGCGATGCAGAGCTGCGGGCGCTCTGGCGTGACTACGCGGACCTGCAGGTCCGATGGTTGATTCTCGAGATCCTTGCCCTACGGAAGTCCCTGGACAGGATTCAGGAGTGGTTCGACTATGTCGACAAGAACGTCGAGGATCGCGGTCAGCTTGGTGGTGGGAATGGGAAATTACAGGAGCTGCGCCACCTTCTGCGGAAGGAAAAGGGGCGCGCTGGGATGATGTGATTGGTCACGCTGCATCAGCGATGCTAGTTCGAGCATGGCCCGAAATCGACCGCTCTCGAATTATTAGATATGAGACGATGTGAAGGTCACAAAAATAAAATACGACAATATGAACGTTCTCAGAATTTTGCTGATCGTGCCCACGGTTGCGATTTTTGGATGCGGCGGCGGAGACGGATCGTCGCCCTCAGCTGGTAGGCCGATTTCCGTAGATATGGAGGGAGACTCGACGTTCTATGGCCTTCAGGCAACGGGGCGCAGCGCAAATCCGCCTCCGACGGTATTGCAGGCGGAATTGCAGAACACGTTTGGTCCGACGATCACGACAATCAACAGTGGCGTCTCGAGCTCAACAGTCAGTGAAAGTTTATACGGGATCGCACCCCACTATTCTCAGCCACTCGCATCGCGGCTAGGGGGTATGTCAGCTCAAATCGTCATCATGAACTATGGCCTCAATGACTCGGCCAATTCGTCCCTGTCAAGCTACATCGCGGACCTGAACACGTGGATCGACGTCGTGACTGCGAACGGGAAAGTTCCGGTACTGGAAGAACCGAATCCGTCTTGCAACCCGGCCATGGCTCAGTTGCCACAATTTGTGGTTGCAATGGACAAGGTTGCGCAGCAACGCGGCGTTCAGATCATTCAACAGTATGCATACATTCAGTCGTTGCCGAACTGGCAATCGATGCTGCCAGACTGCCTCCACCCCAACGACGATCTCTACAGAATCAAAGCGGACCGCGAATACGCCGTGGTCGCACCTATCGTCCGATCGCTGATGAAGTGACTTCTGTTCCGGGGCTGGCCCACCGGCTTGCTACAATGCCGCAAAGATTTTTGGCACTGAAGCATGAGAGATAACCTCCCCGCCCTGACCTCGCTGCGGTTTTTGGCTGCCGCAGCTATCATTGTCCACCACACTGGCGCCTATTTTGGATACGGCGCGTGGCTTCGGCAACATGTCCCACTCGACCAGGGCGTGTCGTTTTTCTTCGTCCTATCGGGCTTCGTGCTGTTTTATAGTCATCCGGAACTGCCCACGTTCAGAGAATGGGGACGATTCTGGGTTGCGCGTATCGCGCGTATCTGGCCCGCACACGTCGCACTGATCTTCCTGATCCTCGTGTTCCTTCCTTGGCCATGGGGCTATTTCGCCGACGGACTGAAGAGCCCGCCGCTGCTGCAGAATATCCTGCTGCTTCAGAGCTGGACGCCTCTACCGACACACTTCTATTCTTTCAACGAGCTGTCGTGGAGCATTTCGACTGAATCGTTCTTCTACGCGATGTTTCCGTTCTTGATCTGGCGATGGAACCGGACGTGGTGGTGGAAAATCGGATTGTGCGGCGCTGGCGCCATGTTCATGATCTGGTACGCAACACACATTGGCGCCACTGGGTTGGTTGAGGGAGAAGACAAGGTCAGTTACGACTCACTGGTCTACATCTTTCCGGTCGCCCGTATTTTTGAATTCTCGTTGGGCGTAGCGGCCGGATCCCTCTATCTGCATCTGAAGGATCGGATTGGAATGTGGTCGCCCGTCACGATTAGCATCGCACAAGCGACGGTCTTGCTTGGCGGCTTGGCGGCGGCGCACTATTTCCCGGGGTTGGCCGATTTGGTCGGCACCTATCTTCCGAGTTTCATGCCGCCCGCTGCACACAAGTGGTGGTATGAGTGCAGCAATGCGATCATCTTCGCCGTCATCATTTTCGCGATGGCGTTCAGCGTCGGCGTGTTTGCCCGCGCGCTCTCACCGACTCTGTTCGTCCGACTAGGCGAGATCAGCTTCGCAATGTACATGACGCATCAGATCGTGTTCCGCGCCCTACTGCATACGACGACTTTCCCAAAATTCGGCGACAGCCTGGCGCAAATCTTCGTTTTCTGGGCGATGGTCCTGGTGTTCTCTTACGGGCTCTGGGCGCTCGTCGAAACTAGTTGCCGGCGTACGATCGTCAATGCGTTTGACCGCATATTTACCCCAGCGCACGCCGCCCGCTCCGCGCAGGATCTCCGGCAACGTGCCGAGCATTGATCTATTTCCGCGATGCTGATCGCGCGCACTATCGCGTCAGTGCCCAGCCGTTAGCGCGTCGTAGTCGCGCTCGCACTGCTGGCCGGCAATGCGGGCTCGGTCAGCGTACTCTGCCAGGTCGCCCGCGCGCTGGTCAGCGCGGCCGAGCACGTCGGCAAGCAGATCGAGGGCGTCGCCGGCTGCCGGGCTTCCGGCGGAAGCGGCGGGATGGCGGGCGGCTGCGACGAGCTGGTCGACGCGCTGCTGCAGGCTGCCAGCGGCAGCACGAGCAGCAAAAGCATCCGCGAGCGCGGCAGTGCGTTGTTGGTTCGCATCGTTTGCGATCTCCTGTTGTGCCGCGCTGCGGCGTTGATCTTCGGCGCGCGCCGCGGTGACGGCGTCGAGTTGCGCCTTCTGCGCGGCGGCCGCCGCCGCGCGCCCGCCGTCGGCGTGACCCTTGAAGTAGCCGCCGGCCAGGCCGACGACGGCCGCCACGATGACGGCGAGCCAGACACGGGGATCAAACCAGGTCATTTGTGCTCCTTCGCGTGCAGCTGCTTCAGCTCGTCGGGCGAGTAGACGAAGCCCGGAAGCAGAAACGCCTGCACGCTCCAGACCGGGTCGCTTTCCTCGTGCCGCCCGTGATCCTTGCCCCGATGATGGAGCGCGCACAGCAGCAATTGGTTGTAGGTCGAGTCGACAAACGCCTCGGGCCGCGCCGGGTCGAACGCCTCCCAGTCGAACCCCTGCGTCAGCTTGATCAAGTCCCAGATCGGGTGCTGGAGCGGAATCGGCACGATGCGCCGCAGCTTGTGGCTGAACATCGTGTCGCACTTGTTGAGCGCAACCTCGCGGATCCACTTCCAGTCGATCGCATGCGAGAACGCCCACTCGAAGAACCGATGATGCGATTCGACGGCCTGGTCGTCACCGCAGACCGCGCAGACGTAGCCGCCGGCCGCCTTCATCGACCGCTTGCTCGCGCGGAACGTCGGCGACTCGGTGCGCGGCTCGTGATCCGGGTAGAACACATCCTCGGACAGCGTGCGCCGCGTCTCGTGAGATTTCGTGGTCGTCATATGCCGTGCTCGCAGAGCGCGCGCTCTTCCGCGCGTCGTTTCACCAGACCCGGCAGCACGCGGCCGCCGGCCGTCACCCACTGGGGCCGACCGTTGTCCGCCTCATTCATCGCGCGGCACGCCCCATTCCAGTCGCCCGCGTTGAACCGCTTCGCCGTCGTGCTGCCGCAGTACGCACCGGCGCCGACGTTGTAGGCGAAGCTCACGGCGGCCGCGAGCTGGTACGTGTGGCCCTTCAGGACCGGCGTGCACTTCAACACCGGCTCCGCATGCTCGATGAGCCGCTGCTCGAGGCGCGCGCGACATTCTTCCGGCGTGAATCGCTGGCCGGCGCGCACATCTTTCGTGTCGCCGTTGCACGCCGTGACGATCCCGATCGGGTCGGGCCGCGCGATCAGCTCGAGCCCCTCGAACTTCGGGACCATGGAAAAAAGAAGGGCTGCCGCAGCAGCCCCCACAACACCAGCGAGTGTCTTCTTCGGTACGTTAGCCATCGAGCAATGCCCTCTTCCCTTTGTTCTTGACCAGGTAGTACGCCTGCAGGCCGATGTACGCGATCGTCGCGACGGCTACCCACCAGTTGATGTCGTGGCCAGTCAGCCACAACCAGAAATTGCTTCCCACCGCCGGCGCTGCCTTGGCCGCGCTCACCGCGAGATCGTTCTTCATCGAGTCCCCGAAATGAAAAAGCCGCCCCTAGGCGACGATGAAATGTTCTTGACCACTAGACCCAATGGGTCTAAATTTGCGGACAGCGGTAGCGCATTCAGCGCAGCCCGACATCCCGAAAGGAAACGACGATGAAACTCACGCCTCGCACGCGCACCGTGCACGCTCACTCCCATGCCAATCAAGTACACACCTCCCGGAACGGCCGATCTCGCGACGCTCAAGCACGAACTGAACATGACGGGTCGGCAGATGGCGGACCTGTTCTGGCTGGGCGGCGATCACCAGTGGCGCAAATACACCGGCGGCCAATCGCCGCGGGAGTTGAGCCCTCACATGGCGTTCGTAGCAGCGGCGAAGCTCGAGCTGACACCGGACGAATTCGCTCGCGTTCTCGCGAAGATGGCGACGTTCGGTGCGCACGTCGAGGACGTACCGGATGGCGAGCCGTCGTCGACCGTATAGCATTTCCCAAGCAATCCAGACGGTGCACTGCACCCAAAAACTATGAAAAAGCTGCTTCTCCGGATCTGGCAACGCCTGAATCGCCCCTTGTCGACACCCGAGATCATGGAGACGTATGCCTACAAGGCTGGATTCAAAGCCTGGCAAGACATCGATCGCTTCAACCCGTATCAGCCGGGAACCGCGTCACACGAGCACTGGCAGCTTGGCTACGAGGACGCAGAGCATTCCGCTGCCACGCTCTGGTAGCGGGTTGCGTTATCGCATCTTTGTTCGCAGGTTGCTCGGCGGATGACATCGTCTCCGCAAGCCGGATTCACTCAGGGCGATCGGGCAATTTAAGGAGAGGGAACTGGTAAAATTCTGACCCGCCCAGAAATTTTACGACCATGGTTAAGGATATTCCTCATTTGAACGGCCTGAGGGCGTTCGCTGCCCTCTGGGTTGTTACTGCTCACTGTATGATCTGGGGTGGCTGGACCTTAACTTCTATCCCCGATCCCAAGATTGCCGTTGATCTTTTCATGCTGATTTCCGGATTTTTAATGGCCATGAATGCAGCTCAGCGAGAACAGATCGAGCCGATGGGAAGTGCACGATCATGGCTGGCGTTCTACGCCAGACGGTTCTTCAGGCTCGCCCCGAGCTATTACCTGTCCATGATTGTCGCCGTTTGTACCGCTCCAGTTTTCTTGCAAGGATACAAGGCGCTTCAGCTCGTCAATATCGGATTTTGGGGCACTGGTGGCGGCCCATATGATCCAGACCTCATCCAGTACACGACATCGAATCTATTGGCTCATGTGACACTGATGTTTGGTATATCACCGAGATTTACGAATTCAATGATGCTACCAGATTGGAGCTTGAGTCTGGAAATGCAATATTATCTAGCTTTCCCATTTATATTTATAACGTTCCGCAAATTTGGACCAGTTAAAACAGCTATTGCTCTTTCAGTTCTGGCGCTTCCATTGGCAATTCTTGCGCGCGACATATTTGTCGAGCCATCATTTCTCCCCCTGAAAATCTCCCTGTTTGCTGCCGGCATGATGCTGGCGCAGCTTAGATTTTACCGAATCAGCATGATCAAGTCAGCGATAATTGTTGCATTGACAGTTATATTGACTTCGATGCAGTTCAATGCATACAGCGATGGGAGCAGGTTGATATTGTTTGTGATATCCTCGCTATTCGCCCTCCTCACGCTTCCAGCATTCTCACAAATCCCGATGTTCAGATATCTGAACGCAATATTGAGCAGCCGCGCCGCCCATTTTCTTTCGGATGCATCATACGGAATTTATCTTTTCCATGGATTTTTCATCGCGTTTTCTGGGTATTTATTTTTCACAGGGGACGGGAACTGGGTTTCTGGAAATGAGCGCACTGCAATTCTTTTTGCCATTACAATGCCCAGCTCTATCATCACATCATATCTTATTCAAAATACGGTGGAGAAGTATGGCATTTCTGTGGGGCGCAAGATAGCGATAAGTATTGACGGTAAAATGTTGACGCAACGTTAATGCTTGCAAAAATGAATCAACGTAACCAAAGCGGATTGATGGCGGATCTTGTGAACAGAAAGTCACAATATCCGCAAACCCAGCACCATAAACTGTGACTTAGACCCAAGCACCTGAGTATTGCAATAATGTTCCCATATCAGATGGAATATCCAGTTACGTTGACAGCGAAATTAGGCGTGCCACTGGACACCGTGGCAAGTTTGTAATAGAGCGTCTGCGGAGTAATGAGCGGGATTCCAGAAAATGGAACCTGTATGCCACCACCGGCGATCACTGCGGTAGCAGAAAAATCCTGCTCAGCAAGTCCGGTAGCCGATGCTGCCAATGCTGCTTGCGGTGTATTGTTTGAAGCCGAGTTTGTCGCCGTCGCATTTCCGCTGACAGTCTTTGCGTTCAACGGGACATTGGTGAACGTGAACGACGTGAAGCTGCCTGCGAGAGTCGTAGTATTGAGTGCATTGGTAACAAAACTATAGATTTGTCGATCAATCTGATAGCCAGTATTGAACTGCCCACTACCATTCACGCCCCATACACTAACCAAAGCACTCGCCGTGTATCCCGCCGGCATGTTCGCGCCACCGTACACATTCGGCTGCACAGCGCTCGTCGCGTTCCGAGCCAGCAAAGCACTGTCCCCAGTCGTTGGGTTGTAGATCGCGTACAGGGCAACATAGCCGTTTGTCGGTGCGCTGCCCGTGTCCATGCCGCCCGCGCCAGTCGTCGCGAGGTTGATCGCCTTGTTGAACGCGGCCAACCGGAAAAATCCGCCACCTAGCGCGGTTTCGACAACGATCTCGTCGGCCGTGAAGGTAGCCGTTGCACTGGCAGCCGAAACGGACATGCTTGCGTTGCGAACCGCCCCTACGACACCGCCGGATGTGCGCTGAGCCGTTCCCGCATACGGCAATTGAGCACTACCGCCGATCGCAATCCACTGATTTGCCCCGTTTGTCGTTACCAACAAAAGCGAATCACCAGGATTCAGCACTACGCTCGTATTTGCACCAACCCCGACGATGGAATCGGAGCCAGCTCGCGACACCGTCAGCGCTGCGGAGCCGCTATTGATGAAATAGAGCGTTCCGCATATCGGCATTGCGTAAGCGGAAGGAAGTGTGAACGTCGACGCCGACGTGCCCCAGAAATTGATCACTGCGCCGGCTTGCGCACCAATCAGCGTTTGGGAAGTTGTGTAACTGTAGAAGTTCTGAAAGTTGCCGAGCGCACGCTGAACAAATGCTGTCGTTGCGAGACTCGTATCGTTGTCGAACTGCGCGGGCGTTTGCGCGATGGGGCTGCGCGTGTAGTGACTGATGACTGTCCAATTGGACGCATCGGAAACGAGTTCAACCGTTGCCCCCACGTCCAACGAAAACGTCGACGCGGCCGAAGCTTGGTTGTAAATGCTCGCGGACGGCGTCGAAATCGTTACTGCCGTGCCATTCCCCGTGACATTGGTGATCGTGTAAGTCAGGTTGCTCGTCGTCGGAGCCGGCAGGGTGATCGTAGTCGGCCCCGTGCCGCCAGCCTCGATCCATGAACCAGTATCCGAAGCCGCGAGAGTTCCAGAGCCGTTGATGTACTTGCGGGTTTGAAAATTCCCTCCGGCCTGCTGAACGAATGCCGTCGTCGCGAGCTTCGCGCTGCTGTCAAACTGCGCAGGAGTTTGCGTGGTCGCCCCCTGCACGTTCCGCAATGCGACAGTGCCTCCGCATACGTCCCACTGCCCGCCTCTGGAAAACAGCTCCAGCGAATCGCCCGAATGCAGTACGATCGACGAGACCAATCCACCGAAGTAAGACCAGATTTTCTCGGTACCCTGGGTGGCGATATTCTGATCGACACCCGACTGGTTGATGAATGCCATCCGCCCGCCCACCGCGACGACTGCGCTCAACGGTAGCGTCGTGGTGAACGTCGAAGTCCCGTTCAGCTCGACAATTTGTCCGGCGGCACCATTGGTCAGCGTGCTGGCTGCGTTGATCACTAACGCACCACCGTAGTTTCCAAGAGCGCGCTGCACAAACGCTGTTGTTGCGAGCTTCGTGCTGCTATCGAACTGCGGAGCCGTAATCCCCGCCGCATTGATCGCGGCTTGCAAGTTCGCCAGCAACGCTGCCGTAGTGCCGTCATCAACCGAGTTCTGGCCGGAGAAATTCGCCGTGAACTGCGCGAGTACTGCCGCCATGATCGAACTCTGCCGCCACACCTTGTTGAGCTGCGCCGACAGCGCGGTGCCAGACTGAAAGCCGGCTTGGCGTGCCGTGAGCGCCGCGTAAGTCGCCTGGTCGATTACGTTCGGCGAGCTGCCCCCACCAAACACGAGAAAGTCGTTCGTTGCCATCAATGCTCCGAGCATAAAAAAAGCCACCCGAAGGTGGCTTGAAGACAAATGCGATTGGCGGTTAGACGGGCCTGCTCCAGGCTCCGACGTCGAACCCCGCCACGAGCTGATTGCTCATGTCGAATCCGAAGAGCGGCGATCCGTCCACGGTCGTCACGATCGTGTAGTTGACGCGAACACCCTCGGGCTTCAGAGGGATGTATCCGCCGGAAAGCAGCGCAAGGAACGTAGCCGGCGGGACCTTGCCGGCGATGCCGATCGTCATCGACATGTCCTGGTGGTCTTCGATGAAGACATGTGTGTCCGCGTCGAAGATGCTGTTCAGGATCGCCGCGCTTTGCTCGAGCGTCCCGTCCCAGTGATTCGCGCCGATCTTCGCGCGGATGACCAGCCGATATGTGTCGTCGTCGAGAATCGTGAGCCCCGTATCGGGGTCGAACGGTCCCTTCCATGCGCCTTGGTCGAATCCGAGACCGGCAATGTCGAACGAAAAGTAGACACCCGTCAGTGGCGTACGGATACGGCGTGACACGCCAACCCACACGCCGATCGTATCGAGCTGGTCACCCACCGCGACGTCCAAGTCGAACTTGCCGGGCATGCTCTGGAGCACGTTCAACTGGTCGACGAGCGGCTGCACGAGCGCGCCCAGCACCGCCGCAAACTTGGGCAAGTTGCGATGCTCGGACGTGATCAGCGCGGTGTAATCGGTCAGCTCGGCCATCAGGTCACCACCAGAGTCACGTTCGCCGGCGTACAGGACGCCGCCTCGTTGAACAGCAGCGCGACGTCAGGCGCGCCTGCGCCGCGCGGGCCGGTGAGCGTCAGCCCAGAAAGCTTGAATGTCACGCCCCCGCCGACGCTGTTCGCCGCGGTCAATGCGTCACCCCATTCGACGCTGCCGGACAGGCCACCGCCGATCTGCACGCCGTTGATGTAGTCGGACACGGCCTGCTGGATCTGCCGGCCGGCCTGGCTGGTGTAACCCGCGAGCGCCTTGATAGTTACGGTGGCCACAGTCGGAACGGCCGCCGGCCGGAAAAAATTGATCGTGATCGGCCGGCCGTATATGTCCGTGACGGCGATCGACGTCGTGCCGAACGTGCCAGCTCCCGGCGTCTTCTTCGACGCAATCGCGTTGGCGATGGCCGTCGCGTCGCCACCTTCAACCACCAGCGAGATCGAATGCGGCGGGATGCCGTTGGCGTCGGTTGCGCTCGTATCGTTCTCATAGGCGACGTACCGCGTGACACCTGGCACGTTCGCCACCGCACCGATGATGCCGTCGAGCACCGTGAGCGACGGTAGCGCCGTCGACACCATCTGTCGCTGGCGCAGCGCCGCGTCGGATTCG
Source organism: Burkholderia sp. Se-20373 (assembly GCF_017104705.1). Taxonomy (NCBI): domain Bacteria; kingdom Pseudomonadati; phylum Pseudomonadota; class Betaproteobacteria; order Burkholderiales; family Burkholderiaceae; genus Burkholderia; species Burkholderia sp. Se-20373. Next base: position 53,898 of record NZ_JAAGPH010000007.1, read on the forward strand.
ACGGGCGCGCCCTCGGCTGCGTCCGCCGGGTTCGTCACAGACTGCCAGCCAAGTGCGGGCGTCGCGATCTGGTTGATCGAGCCCGCGCGCGCGGATACGTCGCCGATGGTTGCGCAAGTGGCCGTCACCGTGATCGTGCCACTCGGCGGAATCGTCACGGTGGCCGGCAGCATCCACTGCACACCGTTGGCGTCTTTCGCCGCGCCATTCGTGATCGTCTTGCCAGCTTGCCCGACCAGCACCAGGTCCGCGCTCGAATACGACGCGACCTTCCGCGCGATGCCATTGATCTTGACGTTGCTCGACAGCGCGTCGCCCTGCGCCGTCGCGGGGCTGAACGACCGATAGATCGCGATGGCGACCGAGTTGACGTCGCTGATCGCCTTCGCAAACACGCCGAGCAGCTGGCCGTCCTGACTATCCGGCTCCAGGTACGTGTCGGCGCCGTAGATCGAGCGGTACTGATCCTGCAGAAACGCGAACACATCCGCGTACGTCGGCGCGCTGATGCCATTCGCGTCGATGGTGGGTGCAAGGGTCGTGAGGGTCACAATGTCGCCTGTACCGTGGTGGTGCCGTAGATGGTGTTGATCGTCGCGGAGACAGGCAGCACGCGCGTCTCAGGATCAGCCGTGCTCGAATAACTCGTGAGCTCGGTCACGCCCTGCGTGCCGAGGATGCACTGGCGGATCGCAGCGTCGTACTTGCCGCTCGTGTATTTCCCGAGCACGTCGGTATACCATGGCATGCCGGCCAACGTGTCGAGGAACCATTCGCCGCGCAGCAGGCGAAGGCGCGTTAGCACCGCCTGCGCCACCGTCTCGGGCGTGTTCACGAGAAAGTCGGCCGGTCCCCCGCCGAAGACGTAGTCGCCGCCAGCGTCGAGTTTTCGATACCGCATGGAAGTCCTTAGTTCGGCGGGCTGGTATTGCTTCCCGCGCCGTTTTCTCGGTGGGTGTGCGTGTCGTCGACGCGCTTGCCATTCGCCGTGATCTGGCCGATCACGTTCAGGATGCCGTTAAACACCGCCGCGGCGCCGCTCGCAGCGCTCCCGACCATGCCGCCAACGAACGTCAGCAGGCCCGTGATCGTCACGGCCGCCGAAAACGTCGACAGTGGCGCGACGACGTCGAAGCCACCCGGCGCAACGATCCTGACCTTCTGCAGCGTCGGGTTCAGGTCGATGTACGTCGCGCCGTCGTCGCTGCGCAGTTGCGTCGAGCTGCCGCTCACGCCGGCCAGCGCGCGCGGCCGCGACCGGTAGCCGAGCAGCACGAACCCGTCCGACAGGTCATGCATGCGCAGCTCGGCCTGCTCCTGAACGCCGCCCGACTGCCACCAGCCGTCAATACAGCGCGAGGCAAACACGACCAGGCACTCGTCGAGCGGCTTCGCCGGGAACGTCAACGTACAATTTCCGCCAGCCGGGAACTGCACCGGGCAGTCGACCAGCAGCGGCAGAGCAACGCTCTGGATCGTGCCGTCGATGCCGCGCACCTGCGCCTTGATGGCCGGCTGTACGCTGCATGTCTGCGCAACGGGGTCAAACGACTGAATTTCGCCCGGAAGCGCGGTCCATAGGCTCGCGCGCATGCCGTCGAACGCTTCACGCAGGGCGACCTCCGGGTCGCCTACCCTTTCACGTCGATCCATGGAATGAAAATGAAAAAACTGCTGTTGACCGCCGCGCTGCTCACGCCGCTTGCCTCCGTCGCTGACGACGCCTACGTCTACCCGTTCGCGGGCATGAAGGTCGGCGCGACCGTCGAGAACGAATTCCCGACCATTCTGTACACGACGAAGAAGTGCGAACTGCCGCTCGCGAACGCGAAGAACATGCGGCGTTATGAGTCCTACCGCGGCGTGTGGGACATCGGCTGCTGGGGCGAGACGATCGACGGTGATGCCGTGATCATCGTGCCGAAGATGCCAACGAAGTCGATGCCGCTCAACGTGCTCGCGCGCGCAGACGTGAAGCGCAACGGCGAGAACACGACGATGACCATCAAGGCGCTGCCGACGTACGGCCGCTAGCCGAACCGCTTGATCACGTCGGCAGACGGCACCGCCGCCTTGTCCTTGAACGAGTCGGGCAGCACCGTAACGTCGGCCGCGAGGCAGATCACGCTCGTGTACCACTCTTCGCCGCGCGTATCGCCGCTCACCTCCGCGACCATCACGTAGTAGAAGCCGTCGTCCTGCAGCTTGGCCTGCATCTCGATCCGCTCGTTCTCGGCCTGCTGGCCGACGTTCAAGCTGTACTCGTACTGCTGGATGCTTGCGTTGTCCAGCCAGATCAGCCGGCCGATCTTTACGCTGGGGTTCAACAGCATCTTCACCTCGATGCCGTTTGCCGTCTGCTGCGGCAGCGCCACCATGCCAGTCGCGGAAGTGACCACCGGTATCTCACCTGGCATGTACGCGGTCTCCGGCACCAACACAACTTTCCCGTCCTGAATGCTCCAGACTGTCTGCGTTGTCTTCGCGATCCCTCGAAGAAAGTCGCGCGCCATCCCGAACATCACCTTGCCGCGTGGCAGCGGGTTCGACGTGACCTGCGGCATGTACCCGAGCGACACGCCGTATGGGTTCATGGCTGCCGTCGCGGCAGACACATGGTCCGTTGCTACCGAGCCGGCCGCCAGCGTCGTATTGACCACGGCAAAGTTGTAAGCCGAGTCACCATCCGCCGCGGTGATGTCGAGGAACGTGTCGGTCTGGCTCTCGCGCCCGCGCCGCACCTGCTTGATCTGGCCGTCGAAGATGATCCCGTAGTTGCCCTCGTAGCCGGCCTGCAATACGACGCGCGTGAATTCCTTCTGCGCGCGCCTCGCCGTCGTCGCGGACACGTTGTAGACGCGGATGCGCGCCGAGTTTGGTGTTTGCAGGTCGCCACGCTGTACGCGGAACACGATTCGGAGCTCGGACAGGTCGAGCGCCTCTCCGCTGTCGAAGCCGATGATCAACGATACCTTGCGACCGAATTGCAGGATAGTCATTGTCGGGAACCAATAAAAAACCCCGCCGGGGCGGGGTTCGATCACTCACTCTCGTTGTTGCGATATCTCTGAATGGCAACCTTCGTGAACTGCACGATTTTTTCTGCCATCGAGATGCAAGCACTGGCGTCAACATCCCAATCAGCATCAACTTTGTAGTCTGCTTGCACCCGCAATCGCTTCAACTTCGAGATCAACCTTGCTGCTTGCTGAGCCTCGGTCCGCCCAGGCACCAACTGACGGCCCCACCGTTCCATCGCGTCGATGATCGCCCTATGACTGCTTGCGTCGACGAACTCTTCAGCCTTCGGAGCAAAGTCTTTCGGCACGCATTCATTGCAGTTGTGAAGTGCTCCGTAATATGCACGTGAGACAGCACTTCTCATTGCTGCCTCGGAGTTCTGAGACCTCGCAAGCAATCTAGCAACCTCGATGAATTCAAGCGGAGACATCGGGAAATACCTCAATTGATGCACCGAACAGGCCAAGCTGCAAATCCGGAACTTGGTCAAACAGAAGCGGTGTCAGTCTCTCGTCAAGCTCTTGAACACGCTCAGCCGACTCCCGAACAAACAGTTCGAAATACAAACTTTCTTCGCCAGGGACGGTTTCTACGAGATCGCGAATACCAACCAACCGCACCTTTTCGTCAAACAGAAACCGGGTGCAGACTCTTACGACATTCGCGACTGTCGAACTCCTCAACCCCATTCTCGACGAAATTTCGATGATCTCACGCGCTCGCAACAGATACTCGTCGATCGACTTAGAGCGCTTCTCGAGTAACGAAAGCAGATTCTCAGTCTCCGCCCACCTTCCTGCCGTGAAATTGTTCGAAATTGCCTCTTGCAGATACATAAGAGCTTCTGGCGCCAAATTCGATGCTTCTTCGATCAAGATGGACGCCCGCTCCAGATCGTTCAAATCGCGAAACGCTCTCGCCCAGTTGGCAATGACTGCGTGACCACCACCTAAATCAACTGCTTTCGAAAACGCCCGATCGACGCCGTCAACATCCCACTTACAAGCAGCAATCACGCCAAGAAGTTGTTGCGACATAACCGGGTCGACGTTCATGCTCTCACGAGCATCCCGCTCGAACCGAGCCAATGAAAATTGGTCCGGTTCAATGCCTTTCATGCGGATGCCAGTAAGCGCCGTGAACGCACTGTGCGCTTTGGACAGCGGAACTGGATTTACCATGTCCTTAAAATACGTCGCCGGTTGAACTATTTGATTGAAATACTACACCAGTTGGCTCCAGCTCAGCCGGTCACCCAGAAAACGTGAGATCCGATGCCGAGATCCTCATACGTCGGAACGTCGTCAGGATCCGAAGCACCTTGCACCCACAGGCGCCCCTGGAAGCCAAGGTGCTTGTACTGCCCGAGTAGGTCTATGCCCGCCACCAGAGGTATGCCGGATACCAGCGGGTTGTCCTGCGCGTCCGCGACGTCGAGCACCCATCCCGCGCCGCCGGCCTTGCGGTACTGGATTGTCAGGCGATAGTCGGTCCCGCTCAGCGTCACCGTGAAGCGCTCTGGGCGCGGCGAAAACGGAATCTCGAAGAAACTCGGCATCACATACTCCCAGGCGGCACTGCCCCGCCCGGCGCCGGCGTCGCCGGCATTGCCGCCTTCGTCCCGCCGTTGCCAGTCTCCGCCGTCGACGCCGGGTCGGCCTGGTTCTCGCGCGGCGGCAACTTCGTCACCTGCGTCGATACGATCCGGATCTGCTTGAGCGTCGCAGTCAGGATCAGCGCGCTCGACGTCTTCTCGTCAGTGGTGAGACGCAGCCCCTGCAGAAGCATGTTCTGGTAGGTTCGGCGGCTCGTCGTGACGTCGAACGGCGTGCGAGCCTGCTGCAAGGCGAGCAGCTGCGAGTAAATCGCGTTGACGTACTGCGCCGATGGTAGGCCGCCGCCGTCGAACGTAGCCTCGGCCGCGCCCAGCAGCGCCTCGTAGTCTGCGTTGCTCCAGCCGCAGCGCATCGAAACATCCGGTTGGCGCTTGAACGCGTGATCGGTGATCTGCGCCCCCTGCTCGACCGGATGCTCCGTGATCGTCAGCTCGTCGTTGTAGACCTCCTCGATCGCGACCTGCACCGTGATGCTGCCGATCTTCTTCGGTGAGATCATGATCATGTCGAGGATCATGCGACTACTCCCTGAAGGTTTCGAACCAGGTCGGAATTCACCGCACGTTGCTCCCGCTCGACTGCGCGCCCCGCTGCGGCGGGGTCACCTGCACCATTCACGTGAATCTGCGTGGTCTGGTTCACCTCGACCTTGTTCGTGCCCGCCGACGCGGTCCCAGCTTGCGCGATCGCTGCCGCCGGCGGCTGGTAAGTCGCGCGAGTGTTGCGAAGCGCAGTTTCCATCTCAGCGGCGGAGATACTCGCGCGGTTGTTGCCCTTGCCCGCGTAGTAGCTGCGGCCGGTATCCGGATCGGCCACGCTCGCCCACTCTCGCGACGCCGCACGCAGCGCTGCACGCAGATCGTCGCTACGTCCCTCAACGTAGTCGGAGATCGAACGTCGCTTGTTGCGAACCAGGTACTGCTCGAAGATGCGGTCCTGCAGCTTCCGGTCGAACATCTCATTGCCGCTCAGCTTCAACCCGCGCGCCGCCTCGGCCAGTGTGGTGCCGATGATCTGGTAGCGTCCGGCCGCGTTGAACTGCCCGGCGCGCTGGGCTGCCATCACCTGCGCCAACGTCATGCCTTCGAGGTTCTCAGTGCCGGCACGGTAGCCGCCGCGCGCGCCACGGTTCACGCTGTTGTAATCGCCTTCGCCGCGTGCGATCAACTTGCCGAAGGCCGTGTCCGCTAGCTGGCCGAGCCGATCGGCAAGACCATTTTCGCCAGACGCAGCAACACGCTCGATCCGCGGCGCCGGTGCTGAAGCCGAGCCCGATGCGCCTGTAGGAGTCGATGCCGCCGCTGGAGCTGACGCCGGTGCCGGAGACGATGCCCGACCAGGAGTCGGTCCCTGCGCATCTGACGGCGCCTGAGCCGTCCGCTGATCAGTTCGCGGCGGCGTCAGCTTCGCGCCCCCGCCATCCTTCATGCTGTCGATTTCCTCCTGTGTGTAGCCACCGGTGGAATCAAGGCCGCGCCGATCCTTCAGCGTGAGGATGTCCCACAACGAGCGGAAGCGGCCACCCGACAACTTGGTGATCAGGCCGTCGATCTGATCGCGCACGCCGTCTCCGATCTTCCAACCGAGGAATGCGGCGCCGACGGCGGCCGCGCTCGATGCGAGGGCTGCAAGCTCTACACCCATCGCCGAAAGCAGACCCGTCGCACCGCTCGCGGCCGCCCCACCCGCGCGCAGCGCTCCGACAATCTTCCAGATTCCGCCGGCGATCCGAAATACGCCGAGCGCCTTGAGCGCCAGGCCGAGCAGCAGGATCTTCGTTGACCAGCCGTCGGTGCCACGATCGAGTTCAACAAACTTGTCGGCCAGCCACCCCAGAGGCGGCCCCATCGCGGCAGCCGCCTTCACGACTGCGTTCGCGATGTCGGTGATCCTGTTGGCGATCTCGTCGCCATGCTCGTCCATCCACCGCTGAAACCGTTCGAGCTGCGGCCCGATCTTCTGCAGCATCGCGCCCTCGACGCGGATGCCTAGGTTCTCGAACGACGTGCCGAGCCCGCGCAACTGCGTCATGAAGCGGTGCGAGTCGTCGGCCGCCTTGTCGAGGCCGGTCGACTTCGACATCTCGCGATACTGCGCCAGGAGCTTCTCGAAGTCCCCGTTGCGCATCGCGAGCATCAGGTTCTCGTCGATGCCGAGAATGTTGCCGTACTGGCTGGCAAGCCACGTGGGCTTGTTCGCCAGCGACTTCCCGAGGTCCGACATGATGTCGACCGTGTCGCGCAGCTCACCGTTCGCGTTGCGCGTCTGCACACCGAGCGTCGCGAGGTATCCCTCCCCGGCCGGGTTGTTGCGCAGGAAGCGCGCGAGGTTCTCGATCGTGCCAGTGGCCGCTTCCGCCGAGACGCCCATGTTCCGCGCAGCGAACTCGAAGCCGCGCAGGTTGGTCGCCGACGCGCCGGTGCGTTGCGACACGAAATACAGGCGCTCGAGCTTCGACGCGAACGCCGCGACGCCGGCGCTCACCGTGAGCGCGGCGCCGGACACCGTGGCAATCAGCTGCTTGACGCCCTTCGTCGTGCCTTCGACGCCTTCCTTGAAGTTCTTCAGGCCCTTCTCGTCGACCTTGAAGCCGAGCGCGACCAGGAACTCGCGGATGACGACCGAATCAGCCATTTTCTCTTTCCATCTTGCGGCGGAACGCCGCTTCGTTGTCCGCCCGGACGGCGAGTGAATCGTTCATGAGCGCGATGTCTGCCAGGCCGAGCGCTCCGTCGAGCAGCGACTCGTACCTGCACATCTGGGCGTGCACCGGCGCGAGCAGCCAGTCCTCGCCACCGGGCAGCGTGCGAATCCAGCCTACGTCGCCGCCGGGCTGCTCGCTTGGCTGGTAAGCAGCCCGCTGATAAAAGGGCCGAGGTTTGCCACCACGACGCGCACGACAAGCGGCAGCATCACGTCGATGCCGATGTCGTCGAACATCGACGTCTTCTGCGCAGCGGACCAGATCTTCGCCCAGCCGGGCCCCTGCCAACGCTCGACAACGGACAGGCACGTGCCGAAGACGTATTCCACGTCTTCGTCCTTCAGGCCGGCCAGCGCGTCGGCGAACGGCTGAAGCACCGGGGCGATCGCGTCGACCAGCGACAGCAGCTCGCGCGACCGGTCGGCCTCGCGTGCCAGCGATGCAGTGCCCGACGCTTCCGTCTTGCTGGCGCCTTCGAGCGCCGCGAGCGCTGCATTCGCGCGCGCCTGCTCGCGCGCGACGTCGGCCTGCTCGAGCTCGGCGTAGAACTTCATCAGAACCGGGATCATCGGCGGGATGATCGGCGCGATGCGCCGCGACACGTGGAACTGCTGCATCGCGCTCAGCTTGCCGATCGCGTACCGCGCGCCGTTCAGTTGGACTTCGGTCGTCATGCTCAGTACGTCCCGAGGATGTTGTCGATCTTGATCGCGTCGAAGATCCATTCGACGATGTCGCCGTCCTTCGCGTACTTCAGGTCCGGCGCATTCTTGAACGCACAGCTGCGCGCGGTCGTCACGTCGCCGGCGGCCGTCTGCCGAACCTCGATCAGGTTCTTGCCCCACAGTCGGCTGTCGAGCGACTGCGCGTCGTACAACGCCATCAGCTTCGCGTTGATCGGCGCGGTCTTGAGGTACCTGAGCGTGACCTGCCCGGATTTATCGGCGTGCAGGCTGTGCATGCCTTCGCCATCCGAGCCGACGGTCATCGTGTTCTTGTCGCCCGCGCGTACGATCGTGATGCCTTCTTCAGCAGTCGCTTCACCGTAGCCGAGCGAGAATGCGCCACCCGGACCAACGATCGTCGCCGCGACGTCCTGAAAGCTGTAAGTCGCCATGTTGGGATGCCCCTGTTAGCGGTTGATGTTGACGAGGATGTCGGCGCCATGGATCGCACCGGCTTCCTTGCCCGCGACCTGGAACACGACAGACTTGCGGGCCTCGCGGTCGGCCTGCGACTGCGTCGCGATCGCCGGCTGGTACACGTAGTAGCCCTTCGCGAGCGTGTCGCCCTGGTTCAGTGCGCCGAAGCCGGCCGAATTCCAGACGCCTGGCGCGAGATACCCATTGTTCACGCCGGCCTCGCAGGCTGCGGCGATCGCCGCAGCGATCTGCGCGTTGCCGCCGTCGGTCTGCGGGATCTTCGTGGGGCTCTGGTACAGCAGGTTGTAAACGTCCGTCTCGATGCGGTTGCGGAACCAGATCGCGTTGTAGACGGAGTCGGCGAACAGCCCGCTCGGCGTCACACCGTACTGGATGATCGACGTGTTGTTGCTGTATCCAACGAACACGTTGCAGTTCTTTGCCTGAAGCGTGTTCGCCTGTGTGCTGGTCAGCTGCTCGGCGGCGACGCTCGGCTCCTGCTTAAACATGAGCGTGATCGTCGTGTTGTTGCCGTTGAAGTTCACCGTCAGCAGCCGGCCGAGCAGCGACGACACCGCGTACGGCGTCGCGCTCGAGTACTGCACGATCGTGTACTTCAGCTTCAGCGCCTGCAGCTTGCTAGCGATGTCGGTCGACACGGTCGAGTCGAGCGTCTGCGGGTTCTGCGTCGTGATGCCGTAGATATGGCGCTGATCGGCCTCGATGAGCGTTGCGACCGCGATGTGCTGCGTGTCGGTGATCGACGCGTCAGCGAAGTCGAGACCGAGGAACTGGTTCGCAAAGCGGTCGAGGAACACCGCAGCAGCGTCGACCGGCTGCTCGGGTGCAATACCGGCCGCCGGCGTACCGGCGAGGCTGCTGGTCAGGCCGAGCATGGACGAGACGTCCGTGCCACTGCCCGGCGCGGTCGCGTAGCCGACGGTCGAGCTGGTACCGGACGTGCTCGACGTCACCACGAACTGCGAGCCATTCCACGCGATCGTCGCGCCGGTCAACTTCGCGTTGATCACCGTCGCAACGCCGTTCAGGTTCGTCTGAGCCGAGAAATCGAGCGCAGTGACAGTCTTCGCGGTGCCGTCGATCGTGATGTTGAAGGCGCCAGTCGTGATCGCCTTCCAGGCGGTCATGTCCTGCTGCGCCGTCGACAGCACGCCACCACGAAGCGATCCGGAGGTGGCGGTCTTTGCCCACCGGCCGATCATCAGCTGTTGCGGCTGCGGCGTCTGGTTGAAGTACAGTGCCGCGGCGTAGTACTCCGGCGTGCTCGTTCCGAAGTCGGCCGTCACCTCGTCGATGCCGCCATACGAACGCGCGCGCTCGTTGGTGTCGATGATGGCCGACGGGCCGAGAATAAGCCCGGTGTTCATGTTCGCGCCTTGCGCCGCGAGAGCGGCAAGGTTGATCGTCACGTGGATCAGACGCGATACCGGCAATCCGTTGGACATGCTGGTCCCCTACGAGTGAATGTTCGAAACGCCGGCCACCGGCGTCGACGAGTCGGTCGTCGTCGCCACAGTGGCCGACTTGAGGTTAAGGACCGCATAGGTCCGGGTGATCTTGCGGCGCAGCGTCACGGTCATGTCGTAGCGCCGCACCCACTGCTGGTTGACCAGGTCGGGCGCTGCGCGAATCGGGCCAACGCTGACGAACGCCATGTCCTGGAGCTGGAGTTGCTCGCGGTTCTGCGGGATCGCCAGCCCGTCGGCGAGCCGTTGCGCGTAACCCTTCGCGCGCGGGCCGTAGAACGTGCACATCACGTCGACGTCCAGATGCCGGATGTACGTGTCGTGCCCATCGCCGGTCCCGTCGTGACGGATCGCCGGGCCGGCGTCTGGCTCCTGCTCCTGCACACCGAACGCGCACCAATCGACGGACGGCTCCGGTTGCTTCGGCACAGTCGGCTGCCAGCGCGGCCGCACGAGGTTTGGCGCCAGCGCTGTGATGCCGGCGATCAAGTCATGGACCAGATCGTCGAGGGCATCGTCCTCGGCCGGCGGCGCATCGACGGCCGGCGCCAGGTATCCGCCGGTCGAGCTGTCGTTCATGAGGTCCCCGCGAGAGGCTTGATGTCGCACGTCGCGCAGACGAAGCCACGGCCGAAGTGCGAGTAGTTGTTCACGTTGACGACGGTGTACGTGCAGCCCGCCCACACGACCTCGTCAGCGTCGTGGCCGGCGCTGCCGTCCATCAACCGGAACATCGTGTGCAGCGTGATCGAGCCGATGATTCGGCTGCCGTCCGCGTTGCGATGCAGGATGTCGCCCTTGTCGCTCGTCACGACGGCCGAAAACGGCGTCGAGGCGGCGGTGTTCTGCGCGCGACCGTGAGCATCGACCGTCTGCGTCATCCGATTGCAGATCAGGCCCGTGTCCATGAAATCCGGATCGAGCAGGACGTCGGTGACGTCGAGGAAAGCCATAGCGCGGGCACCAACGAAAAAGGGCCGCACGCGGCGGCCCTTGGATCGGGGAGACTGGAAACTACTTCTTGCGGACCACGTATGTGATCGCGTTTCGATACTGAGCGGTGTCGACGAGCGTGTTCTCACGCGTGACGCCGCGGCGCCGGCGCGCGGCCAGCGTCGAGTCAGCCAGTTTGGGCTGGATGTTGCTGTTGATCTTCGCGCGTACGCCGTTTTGTCCAGCCAGCCCGGCGAGCTTTAGCCGGCGCTCGACCTGTTCGAGATCGCCGTCGAGCGCAGCTTCGACGCCCTTCTGGAGCTGCGGCTCGAACTCCGGCCGCGCGTCCTGCACACCCGGCACCAGGTGCGGCCGCGCCGGGATATTGTTCGCCGGCGAGCCGTTTTCCATGATGTAGCCGATCTCGGCGTTGCTGAGCGGCTCGCCTTCGTTCTTCCGGCCGGCGGTGCTGTCGGGCACGCCGACGAGGACCTCTTTCTGGACGAGCCCGCTGATCGACTTCAGCACATCGTCGAGGCGGTCAATTTTCATGCTGCCCATGGGATTCTCCCGACGGGCAGAGGCAGCGTTACAGCTGAATGCCGCCCGAGCCCATCATCTGCGCGAGGCCGAGATAGCGGACGCCGTACATCGTGGCGTTCCAGAAGCCGCCGTCCTTGATGGCGACGGCCTCGGTGTTGTAGCTGGCGCTGACCTTGTCGACGGCCTTCGACGACTGCGGCCCCGTCACCTGCCCGGGCACGCCGCCGACCGCCGCCGTCTTCTGATCCTTCAACGCCAACGCGAGATGATGCGCGGTGACCAGCGCGACGCCCAGATCGGTCAGCTCGCCCCACCGGTCCGCGTTGACGAGAGACACCGCGACGGTCATCCAGAACTGGACGAGGGAGTCAGGGTAAGTCGTCGTGTCGTTGAACTCGGGAAACGATTGTCGGAACTGGGCGATGTCCACGTGCCACCTTGCCAAAATGCGGATTCCCGGCGCGCGCCAGCACGGCGCGGCGCCGGTAGGCCATTATGCCTTCTTCCCGCTGCCGGACTTCTGGGTCGCGCTGTCGGTTGCGCTGTCCTTCGCGGCCGCGGCGGCATCCTTCTGTGCCGCCTCGAAAGCGGCGACACGCGCGGCGAGATCCTGTTCGCCCGCCGCGACCGCAGCTTCGCGCGTATCGAGCGCCGCCGCGCGTTCGTCCAGCCCCTTGCCGAACGTATCGAGCTCGGCGCGCAGCTTTTCCAGGCGGTCCGACTCGGCTTGGAGACTCGCCGTTGCCGCCGCCTGGTCCGCCGCGCCGTCTTGCGAGCCGCTCGAATCGCCGGATTTCTCCGGCAGCGGGCCAGTGTGCGCCTTCGCATACCAGTGTTCGGCGATGAAGTCTTCGACCTCCTGCACGCCGGCCTCGACGCGGCGAACGACTTCCTCGCCCTCATGGAGCAGCCGGATCGTGAACGCCGTCAGAACGTTGATCTTCGCCATGTCAGATCCCGTCCCGGTAAGCGGCCGTCGTGCCGTAGCGCCATTCGACGCGGCCGATACGCGACCAGTAGGTCGTGATCTGGAACAGCGAGCGGTACTCGAGCGGCGTACGCTGCAGGTCCGTCATCGGGAACTGGACGTACTTCTTGTCGCTGTTGTACGCGACCATGCGATCGACGGTGTTGAGCTGCCCTTGCGTACCGCCTGCGCCGGCGCCGATCAGCCACTTCAGCTCGAGGATTTCGAGCGGCGTGCCCTGCTGCGTGCAGATGTTGTTCTCGAGCAGGTACGTGAGGATCGACTTGCTGCCGGCCGTGCTGATGAGACGCGACGCGACGCCACCGAGCGTTGCCGGCGGCAGCATCAGGCGGTTCGGCTTCACCTTCCAGCCAGAAGCTTGCCAGGCCGACGTCAGGATCTCGTTGACGTCCTTCAGGATCTCGTCCGGCGTCTTCGTGTTCCACTGCGGCGTGCCGGCAGCGCCGTTCGCGACGTTCGAAACGCTGCCGACGGCGCCGATCGAGTTCACCAGGCCGGTGAAGCTCATCTGCGGATCGCCGTAGTAGACGATCTGGTCGAGGTCCATGTTTCGCTTCATGTTCATCGCCTCGACCTTCTGCGAGTCGATCGGCATGCCGAGCTGCTGCGACTTCACGAGCTCGGGCACCGTGTACTTGACCTCGGCACCCCAGAGCAGCATCGGCTGTGCGGTCTTGCCGATGTCGACCGACGGGCCCGCCAGCGCGTTGCCCTCGTTCGAGATCCAGTTCAGGCCATTCGGGTTGATACCGCCGCTCATCCCGAATGCCGAGTTCGTGAACGACGCGACTTCGTCGGCCGCCGACACGTCGCTGCGGATGTAGATGTCGCGCGACCAGGTGTACTCGACGAGCGGCTCGTTCAGCGTCTGGTCGAGGCGTTCGAGCTGGCCGACGAGGAATGCGCCCGTCGAGTCGATCGTCTGGCGATCGTAGGTGTACTGCTGGTCCTGCGTGCGCGCGCGGATCAGCCGGCGCGTCGCGTCCGCGACGGCCGCCGACATCGGGATCGAGGCCCCGGCCCGGCGCAGGTGCTTCAGTTCGGACATGTCCATGTAATGGCTCCAGAAATGCAAAAGCCCCGCATTTGCGGTGCTTCGGGTGAAGCGCTGTTCAGCGCCGGATCAGATGTTGACGGCGATTTCGACGATGCCGTATGCGTCGGCCGGGCCGGTGAAGTACCAGTTCGCCGGCATCGCGACGGTGTTCGTGCCGTCGGCCGCCGCTTCGAAACCACCGAGCGGCTTGCCGGCGGCGGCCGCCGCGACGCGCACGTACACCGTACCGTTCTTCGTGGCCGGCGCGGTACCGCCGAGCGCGGCGTTGAAGTAGCCGCGCTTCAGGATGTCGGTCGGGCCGCTCGTCGGCGGCGTCGACGTGCCGAGCGGATCCGTGCCGTTGCCCTGGATCGGATACGCGCGCAGGTTCACGCCGTAGACGAGCGCCGCGGTGTCGGCCGCGTTGTTGATCGGCTGGATCTTGCCGTTCACCATCTTCACGGGGACGCCGAACGCCGTCGGCGGTGCGGCCGGGTCGATCAGTTGCGTCTCGATCGTGGCGACTTCGGCGCGCTGGAGGTCGCCGGCAAAGCCTGCCGGCATGCGAAATTGATAAGCTTGCAACGAGGGCATGTCGGCTCCTTACTTGCGGACCTTCCAGAATTCCGCGTGGATTGCGTTGATGTCTTTCCGCTCGGTCTGAGTGGAATCGTTCGTCCGGCGCTGCGTGACGCCGGAGTTCTTGCTGCGCACGACCTCCGACGCGGCATTGAAGAACGCCGCGACGGAATCGCAGGTCATGCTGGCGACGTTCGCGCCGCCGACCACCGACTTGACGAGTTCAGCGTTCTCGTTGTCCATCGCGGCGCGCAGCGCGCGGCGGCGCAGCACGCAGATGGCGTCCACCGTCTTCTTGCGGACCGCCTTCGCATCGAACGTCGGCAGCCGCACGCCCGGGGCGAGGATCTCGGCGCGCGACAGCGCGTCCTGAAACTGGTCGCGCAGTGCGGTGCTGTCGCCGGTACGCGCCCCGGTCTTGTCGTCGTCGCCCTCGCCGGCGCCATCGTTGTCCGTCGTGCCGGTGCCGTCGAGATCGTCGTCATCGCCGTCACCGTCGCCGGTCGGCGTGCCGCCGCCCTCGAGCTTCGTCACGCGATCGGCGAGCGCATCGATCTTGCCGTTGGTTGCATGGATCGCGTCGAGTACCTGCTTGAGCGGATCGCCTTCACCACCGCCCGCACCGTCGTCGCCCGTCGCGGAGACACCCGCTTTCGGATCAGCACCGGTACCGGGCATGTGGATATGAATCTGGGGCTGGCCGTCGCCACCCTCGCCGCCTTCGTCGCCAGTCATCTCGCTCGCGACCTTCTCGAACGCTTCGGAATCGCGCGTCATGAACGCCTTGCGCAACGCGTCGACGAACTTGGAGCCTTTTTTGGTTGCCATGCTTGCATCTCCTGTCGGGAGTAGGTTGGAACTGCTATCCCCGATCGAACACACGGGGCCACAGCGGGCGCTTTTCACGAGGGCGACGTGGTTGCCCACAATCACCACCTGTCGCGCCCGCCCAGGCGCAATCTGTTCGTAGTCGGCGTCGTAGCCATTGCTAACCTGCGTGAGCGCGTCAGCGCCCTTGCTCTGGACGCGGCGGATCGCTTCGGCGTCGGTGATCAGCAGGTCGGCGAGCATCAGCTCAGCCTGGTCGCCTTCGCCTTGCCGCACATTGCGGACCGTGCCGCGCGCCACCGACATGTAATTCACCGGCGTCACGAAATCCGGCGGGTGGTCGATCGTGATCGGCTTGCCTTCGAAGCTGGCGAGCGTCTCGGGACTGAACAGCACGTCGGCGGTACGCTCAGCGACGATGACGCCGTCCTTCGCCTCGATCTCCGGCAGCTCGAAGTAGGCATAGTCCTGCGCGCCGACGCGCGCGATCGGCACGGCCTCGCAGAGTAAGAAGCCCTCGGGCGTGATCGACTGCCGCTCGCCGAGCTGCTCGGTCGCGTATACGCCCGACGCGGTGATGCCGTCACGGGTATGCGCGCGAGCGCGCGCAGTACCAGCACCGCAGCTGCAGGCGTGGTCCGCCGTGGGAATTCGAATGGTCCGCATCTGGAACGAAATTTGAAGTAAGTCGATGATTCGGCAGGGATTCCGCAAGGCTTGAGGACTTGGCTATAATGCGAACTGGGACGGTCGCCGGAGGTGAGCCGACTGCCGAAAGGCAGGGGGTGCCTTATTTAAACGACGACTGGCCCTATTCCCCTTCCCGCACCAGGCCCTGGTTGTAATACCGGTGGCCGTCGTAGAACACCTTCACCGTGATCACCGCCCGATAGTTCTTGCCGTCAAGCTTGAGCGCGGCTGAGTACGTCTCTACCGCCTTAACGTTCGGGTCGCCGCGCTTGTCCGGTTGCGTTTCGATCAGCCGAGCGTTCGTCAGGAGGTCGGGCAACGCGGGGATGGAACGCAGCACTTCATCGTGGCCGGTCGCGACGGTGTGCCTGATCCCGCCGTTCGTCACTTCGATCTGGTTGCCTGTCGCCGCATTCTTGAACTTCTTCCCAGCGAACTGCTTGCCATAGGCGATGGCCTTCTGGCGCAGTTCCTTCATGCTGGTGAAGTCGCCAAGCTCGTCGCCTTTCAGCGTCGTAGGGCCGGCCGCCGCTCTACCTGCGGCACCTCCCGATCCGAACTGGCCGTTCGCGGAGCGCGGGTGCTTCGATTCCTCCCACGACGCGTCATACGTGTGGAAGTAGATATGCAGATGCTTTGCCATGGGCCTGTCGGGTCATGCGGGCTCGGCCCGGCAACTACTCAAAACGAAGGCCAACGACCGGCCCCCCTCATCTCGCAACATCAAGCCGACGGCAAAACCACTTCCGCCCAGCATCGGCAGTTGTAGATGCAGCCCGGATGCGCCCGCGCGCCGGTCCGCTTGTCTGCGATCGGTGGTTTGTCCCACGTGAAGAACTTTCCTTCGAGATCACGGTGGTCCTCACGCACGTCCGAGTCTCCAGACGTCCGCCAGAAATATCCCGGGCTGCTGACGTCGAGCGCGCGCGCCTCGGTGAGCGTCGCGGCCGTGCGACTGACCTCGGTTCTCGCGATCGTGTCGGCCCGGCTTTTCGCGACCTGCCCGGACTCCTGAATCGCCTTCGAAATCTGCGCGGCGCGCGTGCTGTCGACGATTCCTTCCAGCGTCAGCCGGTGCACACGCTCGGCCGCGTCGAGCGGGATCGACTTGATCAAGCGCACCTGGTCGGACAGGAGCGCACGCATCGTCTCGCCGGTGGCCGCGCCGCGAATCTCGTCGCGCAGCGCGCGCGACATGTCGGCGGCCTGCTTCATCCACATCTGCTCGTCGCGCCGATTCAGGTCTGCGATCATGCGTGCCGCCGTCGCCTCGGCCCATGGGGCCAGCGCCTCGGCATACCGACGTAACAGTTCCTCGATCGTCGGCGCATACGACGCGTCATCGGCCGGAAAGCCGTTCACGAGCACGCCGACTTGATGGGCGATCTTTCGCAGCTGGCTGCCGTATTGCCGCTCGGCACCGCTCAACCGGACGGGATTCTTGCGCCGGTCGCGCTTTCGATCGAGGGTGAGGATCATCGACGTCGGAATAGCCTGCGAAGCAGAGAATCGTTCGTTCGCGCGGCCGCGCCGGGCGCCGGGCCGAGCGGAAGCGCCGGATCAATTCCCGGCGGATCCTCGCCCTCTTCGTCGCGCTCAGCCTGCTCGATCGCTTCGTCCGGGATGTCGCCAAACATGCCGGTGTCCGGCGACGACGCCTTCAGCTCGCGCATGCCCTGGCTGCGCGGAATCAGGTCGGCGTCGACGGCCTTCGTCACCGAGTCGACCGTCTTGTTGCCGATCTCCGCCTTCTCGGCGGCCGACATCTCCTGCAGCGGGTTGAACTCGTACGAGAAGTCCTCGGGCAACGGCTGCCCGATTTCCGAACGACACATCACGTCGAGCAGCCCGTGCAGCGGGTTGCGCAGCCGGCGCTCCTGCCGCGTATGCACCTTCTCGTGATACAGCAGGCGCGACCCTTCGCCGGTGTCGCTCAAGCCGGCCGGCTGCTGGCCGAACAGTCGATCGAGCGGAATACCCGTTGCGCCGCTGAGCTGCATCGCGAACTGGAGCATGACGTCGGACAGACCGCTGAACGTGTACTGGTGCGTCTCGAACTTGTCGGTCGCATCGATGAGTGTGAGGCCTTCGTTCGACTGCCCTAGCCGGATCATCTCGACCTGCTTCAGCAGGCCGTTGAGCGCCGGGCCGCCGGCCGCGATGATCTCACGCAGCTTCTCGACGCTCAGCGTGCGCAGATGTGCCTTATAGACGAGCTGCCCGGCGCCGACGGTCGCGCTGTCGAATGCGATGAGCCGATCCCACATCGGCTCGAGGATCGACAACCCCCAGCCGTTCTCGCTGATGCGCTGGTAGAACGGCAGTGCTTCGCCGTCCATTCGCAGCACGCGCGAGTGGTGAATGCGCCCCTGCGGCAGTCCGATTGCCGTCGGCAGCACATCGTAGAACTTCGGCATGCCGAGGTCGGGACCGAACTCGGTCACAACTTCGCCGACGGGCGGCGCAACCATCCAACGGTCAAGCACGAGCAGGCCCTTGAACTGGCCTTTCCCGATGGTCTCGCGCCGAAGCGGCTGCGACATGTCCTGGCCGTCGATCAGCATCACCGCGATCGCACCGCCGTACAGCTGCGCCCACTTGCCGGTGTCGCAAAGCTGGTCCCAGATCGCCTTGCGCGTCAGCGCCGTCTCCATCTTCGACACGTCGGTCGGATCGAGCCCAGACATCTCGATGCCCTTGCGGGTCATGTCCTCCGGGATCGCGTCTACCGCGGCGCGCACGATCCACGATCCGCGATATGCGGCCTCCAGCCAGACGCGGTTGCGGCTCTGGTACGTCAGCGTGTACTGCGCCGCCGACGCTTGGTTGTCGGCGCCCCAGCCCAGCCGCGCCTCGAAGTTGGCGAACGAGTCGACCGTGCGGTGGGCGTGAGTTGCCGCCGGCGCGCGCGGCGGCCGGGTCTGTTGCTTCCGTTTCGACATTCCGGGAAATCCTGTCGTACTCAACCGGCAAGCCGCTCCCAGACCGACAGGTCCTTCGCGCCTCCCAGCATGTCGTTGATTGCGTCGACCATCGGATCGATCTGGTCGTCGTGCATGTGCGTGTCGTCAGCCGTGAACGAGTCGCACTCGGTCAAGAAGTCGCTGACCCATGGGGCATCCAGCGGGACTGCGACGTTGCCCGAGTCGATATGGCTCACGACGTCCATCACACGTGTCAGCTTGTCCTTCACGCGCTCGATGCCCTCGATCGGGATGCCGCCCTCGGCCTGGATGTCCTGAATCAGCCCGGTACCGCTGGACTTGTCTTCGACCTTCATCTGGCGCAGCACCGGTGCGCCCGGGTCGTCCGCGCCGATGGCCGCGTGCTTGTTCCAGAAGTCGATCGCGCGGCGCTTCAGCTCGGGCGCCTTCCACTTCCCGCGCACCAGGTCGATCAGGTACAGGCGGTTGTCGTACCCAAGGCCCCAGCACTCGAACACGCTGTAGTCGTTCCGCTCGGCGGTCTTCTGCGCCGTGTCCGCGAAGATCTTCCGGTACTGGAGCTGCGGCAGAGCGCCGTAGCGCAGAAACTTGCCGCTTTGGATGATCCCGCCGCCCAGCGGCGACGGCCGCTGCATGTACTGGCCGTTGAAGACGTACGCGTCGGCCTTCTCGGACGCGAGCAGCTCCTGCAGCGGCTCCTTGTACGGCCAATAGCTGTACCGGCCGTCCGCGTCACGCCCGTCGCACTCGACGCGGTCGCGGATGTGCGCCGGCAGCTTCGCGACGTACTCGTCCGTGATCAGCGCCGGGATCTCGATAAACTCCCAGTCACCCGGCAGCTTGCCGGCCTTGATGAAGCCTGTCGGGTCTTCCTCGGCGAGCCGCTGCATGATCACGATGATCGGCGTGTCGGGATTCGCCTTCCGGCTCTTCACCGTCGACAGCAGCTTGCGGTTCGCCTTGTCACGCGCGGTCTTGCTGTACGCGTCGTCAACCTTCAGCGGGTCGTCGATGATGATCGCGCCCTGCCAGCCCTCGGTCATGTGCCCGGCACGGAAGCCGGTGATCTGGCCGCCGAGCGAAACGGCGTACACGCCGCCGGCCTTGCGGCCGTCGATCATCACGTTCCAGCGCTTCTTCGACTTCGCGTCGTCTGCGATCGCGAGTGGCCAGAGCGCCTGGTATTCGCCGGACGCGACGATGTCGCGCGCCGTCTCACTGTTCAGCAGCGCGAGGTCGTCCGAATACGAGATGTGTAGGAACCGCGCGCGCGGATTCAACGCCAGGCCCCGCGCGATCAGGTTGATCGCAACCAGCTCAGTCTTCGACGAGCCCGGCGGCACGTTGATGACGACGTTCTTCAGCGTGCCGTCGATCACGCGCTGCACCGTGTCGGCGATCAGCACGTGGTGCCAGTTGACACGGAACTTGATCGCCTGCCGATGCTTGAAGAAGTACCGGCTGAAAAACAGGTGGTCCCGCTCGCACTTCGCCTTCAGAACGGCCCGCTCGATGGCGGGGTCAATACTCGTCTTCGAGCTTGGCGACGGCGGCTGCGACCTGGCTTTCATCGACGACGACCGTCCTGTTCTCGATCGGGCCGCCGTTCTCCCCAGTGTGTTCGAGGCGGCGCCGGTTCGTGTAGGCGTCGCCGGATTCCTTCGCAGCCTGTTCGAGCAGCTGCGCCATCAGCGGCAAGTTGTTGCGTCGCTCCGCTTCCGCGACGGCACGGTCGAGCGCGCGCAGGCGCACCGCGCGGTGCGATACACCAATGCGGGACGTGTCGTTGAGGAACTCCTCGCGCGTGCGCTCGAAGATCTCGCGGTACTTCTTGCTGAGCGTCTCGCCGGCGCGCTTCGTCGGGTCATAGCGCTCGCACTGCTGCGGCGACACCTCGACGCCGAACTCCTCGCGCACGGCCTTCGCGGTGCGCGAGATCGTGTCGAAACACGCCAGCGATTGCACGATGAACAGCTTGATCGTTGCGGGAAGTGCGGCCATGACGGGAAACGTTCAGAAAGGGCTACGCGGCACGCAGGATGCAGGTGCCGCAGGCCCGGGCGATGTCGGCGTCGCCGACTTCCGGCGCGTGCTGGGCTGCGGCGACGAACTTCGCGGTATGTCCCGCGCCGCCGGACATGCCGTAGCGCCGGACGATGCCGACGAATTCCTCGACGTCGTGCCCGCGGATACCGAGCTTCGGCATGCCGTCCTTCGTGAAGGCCGGCGCGCCGAACGCATCGGTGCGCTGGCCGATGTGATACAGCTCGTGCTCGACGAGCGCACACCACTGCAGGTCGTTGCATTCGCGCGCATAGTGCGCGTCGAGCGTGATCAGGAACGCCGGCACGCGGCCGAACCATTCGAGGTATTGCTGTTCCTGCCGGGCACGCTGCCAACCGCCGGCGCGGATCATCACTTCTTCGCACTGGCCAACGACGCGGCGCATCCGGCGCACGTTCTCGACGGCCGCCCAGAGATAGGCGACGTCGGCGTCGACCAGATGTGCGTGATCAGGGTTGTGCAGCGGCGCGCCTTCGCGCAGCAACGTCTCCCTCACCCACTCGGCGACACCGTCTGCCGGCACGATGCGCCGGATCCAGTTCGAATCGCCGAATAGGATGTCGGGTGGCGCCGGACGAGGCGGTGCCGCAAGATGAGCGACGTCGGTGCGGTGGGAATTACGCGCCATATCGTAAAATCGTTCTGCGGATCGTCCGCGACAATCACACGGAGATGATGATGATGACCCCGGGGATATTTCAACGCGACTTGGCGGCTTATAAGCTTCCCGAAATTAAAACAGCGAGTGAGTACGCCTTTGACACCCTTGTGCAGGAAATCAAAACGTTCGAAGGTTCGCTTGCCGAAGGTGAAGCGGTTGGCGGGATGCTGGCGTCTTTCGGCAAAGCGATAACGATTCAGATAACGAGAATTGCGCTCAGTGGCCAATTCGTTTGCTTCGACGGCCTCACCGAAAACGGTGACGACGCACGGCTAGTCCAACACTTCACTCAGGCGTCGCTGTTGCTCGTGAAACTTGCTAAGCCGGTTGCGCCGCCGAACCCTATTGGATTTGTGCACAGCTCCTAAGGGCACGCCACAACGAAAAAGCCCGCTGGCTTTCGCTCAGCGGACTTAACGTGACTGGCACCACAAAGTCCGATTCGTCTAGGTCACAGTGTGATAACGACTGGCGCCAAAGATTCGCATACCCAATCCTTCGACGCCTGATCGAAGAATTTTGCAGCTTGGCGAACCATTTCCGGGTTCCGTTCGTTAGTGACCTCGTCACCATAAAGGCACGATCCGCTCTCGCCTTGCTGACCCAGTATCATTTTGAATTGCTGATGACCGTCCATTCGAAGAACCGTGACCGGGAGGTCGATGCTCAACGGAGGCACCTCAATTCGAAGAATGAAATCGAGAACAAAACCCGTCGTGATCGGAACAGCATCGAAATCCGAAACCTCTACCACGCGGTTATCGTCGGTTTTCACCATGATCTTGACCTTTCCAGCGGCATTCATGAAGTTCTGAAGGTCGACCCAGAAATGTTGCGCGATCATGCGAGCGATTCCTGCATCAGTATTGAATCGCTTGATACTGCTCATTACGTTTGACTGTACATCCCCATATGCCATTTTGGTCTCCTTGTGCCCGCGAATAAGGTATGTGCTCGCTACGCGAACGATTATGCCGCATTCGCATCACAATAGATCGCCATGGAATACAAAAAGCCCGCTTTCGCGGGCTTCTTTGCTTTGGACGCACATATGACGTGTATCGAATATGGCGGATTATTGTGTGTGAAACACACATTGTCAAGTAGTCGATCGTTCCTGCAGCAATCCGAGCTCGCTGAACCGTCGCTCGATCACCGACCACGCAAGCCCCTCGACGCCCGCCTCGCCGGTTTTCTTATCGCCCTCGATCCACTTCCGCACCGCAGCGTTCTGTTTGCTGACGGTGTTCACATGCGCCTCGCAATCGTGCGCGATGTCGACCAGGTCGCACTTCACACCGAACAGCCGCTCGATGATGGCCCGCCGCACACGGTAGTGCGAGAAGCCAGAACAGTACGCGGCGGACGCCCGAATCAGCCACCCGATCGCGGCCTGCCACTCGATGTTCGGCGTCCGGCCGCTGCAGCACGCCGCGCCGCACGAGCACGGCAAGTCATGCGGCGCCGCGCGCGCGACGATCACGGACAGATGCAGCTCGGGCAGCTCCCAGAGATGTCGGCGAATTTCCCCGGCCTGTCCGGCGCCGTCGAGGCCGACGAGCCCCATGCCCGTGCCGATCGACTCGCCGCGCAGCCGCTTCGCCATCATCGTCTCGCCGTACTGCTGCCCCGAGTAGCAGAGCGCAAAGCGCACGGCGTCGAACGCCGACTTGAACTCGACGACGTCGCTCATCGTGCACCTCGCGTCGCCATCGCCAGCGCCTGCCGCGTGTTGAGCTCGAGCATGTAGCCCGACAGGTTGCTGGTGAAGTCCGGCCGGATGCGCGTATCGACGTGCGAGCCCGGCGAGCGGCTCGTGCCCGCGAGCGAGTACATGCGGCCGCGGCTCTCCGAATGGCAGTCGAGCCGCGCGAGCGCGACGTCGAGCGCAAGCAGCTGGCGCACCGACGACACGGGGTGCTTCAAGCGTCGAGCGAGGTCGTGCGCCGAATATCGGATGCCGGGCTTCATCGCCTCGATCAAGCCGTTGATGGTGAGTTTGCTTTTTGCTTTCAAGGCCCCGCTCCTTATGCTGACTTCAGATTCAACTCGATCGCCTCGACTCGCACGCCCGGCGTGCGCGCGTAGCGCTTCGACACCCAGAGGTCGACGACCTGGCCGTCGTCGACGTACACCACCCCGTTCATGCCGTCCTTCAACGCCTTGACAACGTTGTCGGCGTCCGGCTTCTTCGTCGCGCCGATGGCGCCGGCGGCCGCTTCGCCCTGGCGCTTCATCGACCAGCTCGCCGGGATCGGCAGGCCGATGTACACGATCAACCGGATCGGGCCGGCGTATGGAGCAGCGCTCCGCATCGCCGCGCGCGCGGCCATCTTCACGAGGTTTTCGTACCGCTCGGTCTTCTCGGGTGTGTAGGCCGTGACATGCGTGCCGCGGCGGGCAAACTTCGGACGCCCCTTCGCGACCGGCGCACCGGGAACGACAAACTCGACGCGCTGCGCGATCGGCGACGCCGTGATGAGCGATTGCTGGGTCATGCGCGCACCTCGCGGGCGGGCTGCGTCTCGGCCGGCTTGTGGGCATCGCAGTAGTCGCGCCCCTTGTGCGTCCAATGCGCTTTCACGCGCGGGCCATGAGCCGCACATTCGCAGCAGTAGCGATGGCCGCCGGCCCGCTTCATCGCCTTCGTGATCCGGTTCATGCCGTCACCTCGTTGCTGACGCCGTCGGTCACCGGCACGCCACTGATGGGGCGCAGCCACGCATCCGGAATCCACCCGGTCTTCAGCTCGCACGATCGAAACGTGACAACGTCCGTCGCCGGAATGGGCGTCGGCGCTTCGACGTACCAGCAGAAGCCAAGGTGCAGGAAATCGCCGTACGGCGCCTTCACCTCGACGATGCGGTCGCGGGCTTCACCGCGCGTGATCACGGCCATGTCGCCGACTTTGCAGTTCATCGCCCTTCCCCCATCAAAGCGCCGGCCGAGACCGGGCCGGCAGTGTTGCGAAATGCGCGGTTGTGGTCGTCCCACCACGGGCCGTCGCCCGCGGCGTCGAAGACGCGCAGCTTGAAATCGAACGGAGGTTCGTCGCGGCACTGCTCGATGCCGAGCGTGCCGCCGTGCTCGACGATGCCGGTCCACGAGCGCCACCAGTCGCCGACGGTGCGCGTCCCCGTCACAGGCTTCGCGGCGCGCGCGGCGAGCAGATCGCCGAGGATCAGGTCGAGCAGCCCGGCATTGAGCGGCTGGTCGGATCGCTCACGCTCACGGCGCTTACGGCCCGTGGCGATCGCCGCACGCAGGTCGTCGGGCGTCACGCCGCGCCCGGGCCAACTCGCCAACCGCGTGTCATCGGCGGCGAAGCCGACGCCCGACGAGCGAAGGATTTCGACCAAAGCGGCGGCGGCGATCTGCGCGTCGTCGCGCGTTACCGCCTGTGCTGTGCCGCCGCCGCTTAGGTTTACGTTTACTTCTCCCTCTCCTTCTCTCTTGCGATCGGGGGGCGAATCGGGGGGCGATGCTTCAGGTGATCGGGGGGCGATCGGGTCGGGATCGCGACGCGAATCGGATACGATGTCCTTCACCTGCTTTTTTCGCAGCCACTCGGATTGGGGGGCGACGCCCTTCAGCAACGTTGCAGCCTCAACCACCTGTGCGCGTACGGCGACCGTGTCGATCTCGATGCCCCACCGCTTGGCGTTGCCGACGGAGCCGGACAGGCTGCTCGTGAGCTTCGACAGCCACGCCTCCAGAACCTTTTCGGCGGCCACGGGGTGATACAGACGGCCATCGGCACACTTCACCCAGCCGCGCAGCGCGTGATCCTTCACGCGCTTCCAGTTCTTCGCCTGCGACAGATGGCCGAGCATGCGGTCGTCGGCCGGCAGGCTCGCGGCCGGGATCTGGTGCCAGCTCTCCAGCCAAAGCGTGATCGCTGCGGCCCGCTCGTCGCCACTGCCGAGGATCCATGTTTCGGACGTGAGGAGCCGCTTCACCTCGATCGGCATGAACGGAAAATCGCGAAGGTTGCAGTCCGCTGGGGTGAGAGGATTCGGGAGGTCGTTCATCGCGCCTCCCACACCAGCCTTTGCCCGTGCGCGCGCGGCGCGATGTAGAAGCGCGGCCGTGCTACGATCGCCGAAAAATCAAATACGGGGAAAAAATGAAACACCGGGTCACCTTGCGCGCGGCGATTAAATACGGAACTGTCGCGCTGCTGTCGATCGCAGTCGGTCGTCTGTCGATTCTTCTCATCACGTGGCCTCACACACCACAATGGATGGATCTTGACGCCACTGGCGTGGTCGTAAACGGAGTTGTTGCAGTGGGCACATTCACGGCAGCTGCGGTCGCTTTGTGGGCAGCACTTGTTGAACAGATAAAAAGCCGAAACGAGAAACTCACGGCCGCGAGACTGGTCGCGATCAACATGTCGAAGCGCCTTGCTACATTGAGTGCAACCGTTAACTTGGTTCACGCAACGATAAATGCCGCGAAAGATCTTCCGGAGGTCTACGACCCGCGCACTCCGGAAGGAAGTCGGCTTGAAAAGGACAAACACTTCGATGGTCGAATCGAAAAAACCAAAGGCGCGCTCGTTCGGCTTCAGAGTGTAAGAAGTATTCCGATTTCGGAGATTCAAGGACTTGTAGGTATTGCCGACCAATGCGCAATCCGAGTGATCGACATCAACGACGCGCTGCAAGATGCGCACACCCACATCGCATCTGTATTGCGGCAAAATCATCCGAAGCAACAGATTCGAGTGCTCGGCGAAGTATCGGATTCGCTCGCGAAAGCGGCTCACGAGCTCGACAGAGTCATTGCGGCGTTCCGACATGAACGAACTCAGCTTGAACGTACGCTCTGATTCCCTGCAATCGAGCAGCTCGGTCAACACGCGCCCCCCTCCTTCGTGTTGTCGATCGGCGCCGCATCGGGCCGCACGCGCTCCAGCATCCAGAGCTGGTCAGGACGGAACGCGAGATAGTCCTGCGGGGGATCGCGGTAGATGAAGAGGTGCTTTTCCTCGACGATGCCGAGGTAGTTCATGGGGCGCCCGAGCTTGACGGCGAAGGGCTTGCCGATGTCGCGCTGGCTGAGAGTCAGCGTCATGCCGCCGCCTGCCGCTGGCCGAATGCCTGCTGAACGTACTCGCCGATCGCTTCGTTGCTGATTCGGCGGTATTCCTCGATCGCCTTGCGCTCCTGGATGGCGAGCCACTGGCGCGGGTAGTCGCAGCCCGTGAACATGCAGAACAGGTGCAGCTTCGTCGCCGGAAACGGCCGACGGCCGGCGACCAGGTCGCCGAAGTGCGGATAGTGAATGTCGCAGTTGCGCGCGAGCGTCTTGCGATCGAAGCGCCGCAGCCCGAGCTCGAGCGCGTGCGCGAGGCAGTCCTCGAAGCTCATCGCTTCGATCTCGCCGTCCGGCAGCGTCGCCGCCTGAACCCACGGCGCGAACATCCTGAATTCGGTCTGGTTCATACGAAAAATCAATCGTTACCCAGTTGATTACCCACTTGCTTACCCAGTTGAGCCGGGCTCGAAATAAAGGCCAGGTCCACACCTGGCCAACATTGGAGAAAACAGCCTTGCCGCGATGAACGAATCGGCTACGCCACAAAAAATCGAGGCGGTCCGAACATCGCTCGGCCCGAGGACACCCGCTTCACGCGCTCACGTTCACAGACGCACACCGTTCCGCATGCAGGGCCATCACGCGACTCGCGATCGCAAACGAAACACGCGAGCCGCGGGCTCCCCTGAGAAGCGCGGAAATGAGGGATTGCGAGCACGGAATCAGGCCGGCCAGCTGAGATTGGGTGAGCCCCGAACCAAGGAGATCGGAGACGGCTTTTTGGATGTCCATGGCCCAGTATCACATTTGTGTTTGATGCGGTCAACACAAATCGAATGGGTAGTTCTATTACGATTGTGATATGTACACGCTAGCCGACAGACTGAAATGGGCGCGAGCCCGAGCCGGCCTATCCCAAGAGGAATTGGGCGAAAAGGCCGGCGTTTCCCAATCGACGATTGGGAACTTGGAGGCAGGGACACGCAATAGCGCGCGTCGCCTTCCTCAAATTGCCGACACGCTCGGCGTGAGTGCGCTATGGCTCGCCGAGGGGAAAGGCAAACCGACATCGGATGCCGATACCGCGGAAAGCTACGATTCCGCGCTGGTTACCGCGAGCGCAGGCGCGAAGGCGCTGATTGACGCGATCCTCAAGGCAGACAAGGCTGGTGAGCCGGCACAAACGTTCGCGCTGATGCTTCGGATGCTTCCGAATCCGGACGAGCCATTTCGCCTGGAAGACCCGTCCCGCTGATAGGCGTCAAATTCCAGTCGTTCAGCAATGCACGCCGGCGCAGAGTAACGTCCCCCGTTACAGCGCCGCGCGCCCAAACCCCTGGCCCTTGCAGTATTACGAGCCAGTCATGCTGCCCATCCCAGCATCTCTCAATCACCCGCACCAGTAGCCCGATCCGATCGGACACCCCGCACTTCGTCACGATCGCCAAATCCCCAGGCTTGCATCGCAGACGCACCTTCACTTCTTGTTTCATCAGTCGCCCTCGTCTCTGCATCGAACACTGTATGAATGTACAGTAGTTTAGTACCAGATCCGGGTAGCTTTCAACTGGTGTCAGCAACTGCTTAATGGCGGGGCGTCTGCCGCACGCTCACCGCCCCTTGTTACAAACTTTTCCCGCCAAAATCACATTTGTGTTGACTGTGCTAAATCACGTATGTGATTATTCGTTCAACGCGGCACCGACGCCGCGCCACCGCCCGAAGCGGATCGCTCTCTAACAATCGAAGGCAAGCCGGGACCGCACACGCGGAGCAACCGGCCGGCGCGATCAGCGTCGTGAGTCAGGACGGACGCCGCGGAAGACCGCGGTGGCATGCAAGACCCGAGTGAACCTGACACAAGACAGCCAGCAACACGTGACCGATGGCTTGGTAATCGGCACAAAACCGCAGGGCAGCTGGAGCCGTCTCGGACGGGTGTAGTCAGCGCCCTGCGGTGAATCACCACTCACGGCAAGCGCATTCGACGAGTGTTCTTGCCGGGACTGGATGACCTCTTCGTCCAAGACGGTCCCCTTAAATGTCCACGGACGGACGTTGTGCCGACTTCGAGATAGTCGGATCGCAGAAGGCAGACGGGCGAGACCGTAGAGCGCGAGCAGCCGGCCAACGTGGCGCTGACGGCGTGGAAAGACACGCACAGACATACGAAATTGCACCCGGGTAGATGGGCAACAAACCCCATCGGTGAGTGCGACTCGCCTGCCCTGCGAGAGATAAACGAAGTGGGCCCGTCACCTTCAACCAGGGCTTGGCAAGCCGACGGAAGGTCAAGAGGACGGCCGGGATGCTAACCGGCGCCGGATAACGTAACCGGCACTTCTCACAGCTCTGACCGGTGGCGGTTCGTAATCTCGAGGCGTCACCAGTGAGAGCTGCGCACGCAGCGTTGCAGTTCAAGACATCAATTCAGTTAGCAATCCTACTTTCATACGGAGGATGCGATGCGCCTTCCTCAAACCGACAACAGCAACATCCGGCAGCTGCCGGCGCGGATCGACCGACGCACCGACCAGCTGCAAGCGGCGGCGGACGATGCCGCTCTGGCGCGCGACGAACGCAACGAAGCGATCGCTGACGCCATCACGTTCGACGTGCTGCCGTTCTCGATCGAGCAGGTCGCCGTGCTCGACGCCGCGCTGCGCCGCGGCTACATCGAGGACGTGTACGAGGTCTGGAACGTCTGCAAGGACGCGCTCGCTGCAGAAATCAAGCGGCGCATCGCCGAAGCCGATCTGGGCGCGGCCGCACCGCGTTTCGAAAACATCGGTTGTTCGGAATGCGGCCGCGGCTTCGGCCCGGGCAACGCCGGGTTTTCCCACTGCAGCGACCACATCGGACGTCACGCGCTCGACTACTGACCAGTCGCGCGTGCTGCTGCGACCAATTACACCACGCCATCCGGAGGACTTATGTCAGCAGATAAGCGCAGCGTCGCGACCGACGCACTCGAAACACTCGGCACGATCATCAGCGAAGCAGAGAAGCGCGACGCAATCCACCTCGCAGTCGAGCCGGTCGTTGCAGCTGACGATTTCTGGCCTGGCGACCGCGTTGCGCTCGGCCCGAATGGCACCGCCGTCCGCGCCGGCAAGCCGGCCGGCATCGTAGATCCGTTCCTTGAAGATCGCGTAAAGCGCGGTCAGAGGTTCTGGCTCGTTGTGCTGCCACGCACGATCCGGTCGCTGCGTCACGTGTGGGAGCACCCGGATTTTCCGGCGAGCGAGATCACGAACGTGACCGCTGACGAGCCTCATCTGGATCCTGTAGCCGCCTCGCGTAAATGGATCGAGGCCTTCGCCGCACGTATCGACCAGACCTATAGCCGGCTGATGAGCGCGGCAGAAAACTGGATCGAATGCCAAGACTACACGTACGACAACACTGAAGCCTACAAGGACCATTGGGACCAGTTCCCCGAGTTCTGGAAGCACTACGAAATCGTAACCGGCAAGACTGTCGACGAAGACAAGCGCGAATCGTTCTTTACGTGCTCGTGCTGACCGTCACCACACCACACCGAGAGACCACATGGACAAGATCAACACGCCAGTTGCGATCGAGCCGTCCAAGGCGCAGATCGACGCATTCGTGCGTGCGTATTTCAGCGCCGACCTCGACGGGCAAGTCGCGCGCCAAATAGCAGGGCTGCGTGCTGCACTGAACGTCGCGCCGCAGGCGGACCTGCTCGCCGAAACGCTCATGGCCGTCGAGCTGATCGCCGCCGACGCTGACGCAGGTAACAGCCGCCTGACGTCCGGTGTGCGCCTCGCCCTCGACGCCGCGCTGATCAAGGCCGGCCGCAAGGCTGCGCCGGAGCCGGTGCGGCACATCACCATCGCCGGAGTCAACCGATGAGCACTCTCAAATCCCCCGCCCAATGCGGCGACCTCGCTGAAAAGCTGATCGCCGACTATGTGCGCGAATCCGGTGCGTACGGCAATCCGAATGCCCTCGCGAACGTGATGGAGATGCTGATCAGCAAGGCAGCGCTCGGTATCGCCATGGTCGGCAGCGAGACGATCGCACAACAGATCCTCGACCGCACGAAGCACAACGTCGCGACGTTCGCCGAGCGTACCCTGCGGAGGAGCCGCTGATGCGCACGCCTCTCAACAGCCTCTCACCTGTATTGCGCGGTTACAGGCCAACGCCTGTATCTCGGCTGCGCTACGTCGTTGAAGGCTCGGCATGGGCTGCCGCGTTCGGCGTTGCGATCGGCTTCCTCTGGTACGGCGCACTGATCGCCGGCCCCTACTTGCGGAGCCTCGGATGAGCAGCCTGTTCTACGTCCAAGACAGCCGCGCGTATGTCGGGAACGACATGCTTTGGTGGGCGGAGGCAGGCTACACAACAGATCTTTCGAAAGCGCGCTTGTTCACTCAAGAGCAGGCCCAGGCGCAGCACAACGCACGCGAAACCGACATTCCGTGGCCCAAGGAATATATCGCCGGCAAGACGCGAATCGTAGTCGACATGCAATACGTCAATCGCGCCGCCGCGCTGCGCAATAGCGGAATCACGTTGATCAAACCTGCGAAGCAACATGCTTTCCAGCTCAACTGCGTTGGATGCGGACGGTTCTTGAGGGACGCCGATCGATATTCACAGAACTGCCCGAACTGTGGCGCGGACAACCGACCATGACACCCTTCGACCTCCTCGGCGCTCTGCTAGACCGGATCTTCGAATGGAATCCCATAGTTGGTTACCTTGCGGCACTCGCAATCGCGGCACTGTGCACGGTGATTCTCGCCGACCTCAACGCTGACGGAACGTCCGCCGCGACGCTCTTCATGACGCGCACGTAAGCGCATTTTCGCTTGCTTCCCCCATTCGACCACCAGCATCCGCACGCGCGGATCGGCGCGTCACGCCTGTCGCTTTCATATTTCAGGAGATCCCTCGCATGAAAACCATCGACACCCTGCCCGTCGAGTCGTCGCAAATCCACAGCATCGGCTACGACGCCGAGTCCGAGACCCTCGCGGTTCGTTTCAAGGATCGCCGCACCGGTGGTCCGACGTCGTTGTACCACTACACCGGCTTCACGCAGGCGAACTTCGATGCCCTCAAGGGTGCCGACTCGATCGGCTCGCATTTCTACAAGCACATCAAGCCGTTCGATCAGCGCTTCCCGTACGTGTGCATCGAGAAGATGCCAGCGGCCGCTCAGCCCGCGAGCGACTCCGAGGACGGATCGGAATGACCAACTCCGTCTACACCGTTCGCGCATCGAGCTGGGGCGCACTTTTCGAATGCGCATACAGGTGGGAAGCGATCCACCTCCTGAAGATGCGAAACGTGGTGGGCCTGCGCGCGGCGCTCGGCACCGCGATCCACGCCGGCACAGCCGCCTATGACCAGAGCGTTCTCGATGGCTCGGGCCTGACCGTCGACGACGCGGCCGGTGCGTTCGTCGACAAGCTCTACGACCCGTCGAACGAGTACAACCCGGAAAGCGACGATCTCAACCTGAAGGAAGCCGAGCGCATCGGCATCTCGCTCACGACGAAGTACTGCCTCGAGGTCGCACCGCGCTACAACTTCGTCGCCGTCGAAATGGAGACGAAGCCGCTCGACATCGATTGTGGCGGCGGCATCGTCATCCGTCTCACCGGAACGATGGACCGCGCGCGCATTCGACGCACTGCGTTGGGTCCCGGCATCGCTGACTTGAAGAGCGGTTCGAAGGCCGTCGCCCAGGGTGTCGCAGTGACGAAGGGGCACGGACCGCAGATCGGCACGTACGAGCTGCTCTACGAGCACACGACGGGCGAGGAAATCAGCGACACCGCCGAGATCATCGGCCTGAAAACCAAGGGCACGCCCGAAGTCGCGACCGCGCCGGTGAAGAACGCCAAGCGCGTGATGGTCGGTACCGAGGAAACGCCCGGCCTGATCCAGTTCGCGGCGGACATGTTCCGCTCTGGACGCTTCTACCCCAACCCCAAATCGCTGTTGTGCGACAAGAAGTACTGCCCGCGCTACGGCACCTGTCAGTTCCACGAATAACGAGAGTCCATTCCTATGAACGCCCCCCTTCAACTGAATGACGTGAATAGCGCCGGCAATGCCGTGCAGACGATGCCTGATCTGGCCGTCGACATGTTCACGGAGCGCGGCTTCTCGCTCGCGAACCGGATTGCGAAGGCATATGCCAGCAGCGACGCCGTACCCGCGCAGTTCCGTTCACACAACCTGAAAAAGGCTGGGAACGAAGAGCACTGGGTCGAGAACCCGTCAGCGATCGGCAACTGTCTCGTCGCGATCGAGGTCGCGCGCGCCGTTCGTATGTCGATCACCGCCGTGATGCAGAACGCAGACATGATCGAGGGCAAGCTGCGCTGGTCCGGCAAGTTCGTAATCGCGGCTATCAACGCGTCCGGGCGATTCACACCGCTTCGCTTTCAGATGGTCAACCGCGGTCGGATCAAGGCGAAATACAAGGAAAAGACCGGCTGGAATCAGCAAGCTCGAAAACCGATCTTCGAGGAGCGCGAGGTCGAGGTCGATGACATCGAGTGCATCGCCTGGGCACTTCCGAAAGGCACGCCCGAGCCGCGGCTGTCCCCCGAAGATGTACGGAAATACGCGGGCCGCATGCTCGACCTCTATCGTGACATCGGCATGCCGGTGATCGAATCCGCCCCTGTCAGCATGCAGATGGTCGTTGAGGAAGGATGGTTCGGGAAATCCGGATCGAAGTGGCAAACCGGCCTTCGGACGCTGATGTTCCAGTACCGTGCCGGCAGCTTCTTCGGCAACATCCACGCGCCCGACATCGTCATGGGCATGGGCCGAACGTCCGAGGAAGAGGCAGATGTCGTCGACGTCTCCCCGGACGGCTCCTATACGGTCTACAGCACGACCGTCGACGAGCTGCGCGGCGGCCGCGCTCAGGCCGCCGAAGAAGTCCCGCGAGGCACGTCGGAGGCGCAAATGGGGCCCGCGACCGAATCGCACACGCACGGCGCGTCACCGGCGGCCACGCAAGCAGATCCGGTCGACGACGAAGGCGGCCCGCAGGAGGACGACGGCCGCGGCCAAGGCGGTTTCGACTTCGACGTCGCCGGCCTCGTGCGCGGCATCCGCGAAGACATCGAGTCCGCCAAGACGCCCGAAGACCTCGACCTCGCCCGCAGCGCGATCAGCGGTGTACCGGATGAAACCGCGAAGGCCGAGCTGAACGCCCTCGCCTCGGCGCGCATGCGCGCCATCACCGCCGCAGCTGAACAGTCTGCCGCCGGCAAGCCAACTGCCCAGACGACCGCGCCGGCTGGCCGCCGACCGCGCAACCCGATCAACGCCGACTAACGCGCGCCTACCGCCGCCAAGGATTTCGACATGACCGACAAGAACGTCCTCCAGATGACCGCCGACAGCATCGGCAAAGACCTGCTTTCGGCGCTGGTGACCGAAATGAAGCTGATGCCCGACATCTGGGTGAAGCTGTCCGAGAAAAAGCAGAACGACGTCATCGACCGGCTGCGGGCGCGCGTCGAGCACAACGTGAAGATGGCGACGCACCTGATCGCGAGCGATGGCCGCATCGTCGTCCAGGGTGACCTCGACCAGATCACGATCAAAGACGGCGTCAAGGCAGTCGTGAAATTCGGCGGCTCTCAGCCGAACCTGCACGAGCTCTACGAAGCCAGCGGGAAAACCGTCCTGGTCGTCGTCGCAAACCCGAGCGAGCACACGGGAGGTATGGACGAGGTCCGCGGTGAATCCGATCAGCGCGGTTTCGACCTCGGCCGCGAATACACCGACCAGGACGGCGACGGCATGGATGGCGATCGCGCCGACGCAGACGACATCGTCGACGCAGAGTTCCGCGAGGTGCCGAAGCTCGGCGACGGGCCGACGCAAGCGCAGATCGACGAACAGCATCAGGCCGGCCGACAAGCGGCTGCCGACGGCAAACCGGAAAGCGAATGCCCGGTGATGGCCGGCGAGCTCTGCATCGCATGGGTGAAGGGCTGGAAGGAATGGCATGAGGAACAGGCAAGCCGCGGCGACGAAGATCCGCTGTATGCCCAGGTCGAAGCCTTCGTGATCGAGCAGCAGAAAGTCACGATTTCGAGCGTCCAACGCCAGTTCAAGATCGGCTACAACCGCGCCGCGCGGCTGGTCGAGCTGCTCGAGGCCAAGGGCATCGTCAGTGCGATGGATTCGGACGGCGGCCGCACAGTGCTGCGGCCGCGCGGAACGCAGGGAGAGGAATCGTGAAAATCACCGACATCTACGTGGCGAACGTGCTCGGAATCCGCACGGCGGACATCCGGCTCGCGAAGCCCGTCGCCCTCTTCACCGGCCCGAACGGCGCCGGCAAGAGCAGCCTACAGGAAGCCGTGCGCATGGCGCTCACCGGCGACACCGTGCGCGTCTCGCTGAAGAAGGAATACGGCTCGCTAGTCACCGAGGGGGCCGATGGCGGCCAGATCGTGGTCGCCTGCGGCGAGCAAGCGAACAGCGTCATGCTGCCGTCCGGGAAGCTGAAGCGCGAACTCGCCGAAGACCCGCGCCTTCCGCTGGTGCTCGACGCGCAGCGCTTCGCGCACTTGGGCGCGGCCGAGCGCCGGGCGTTCCTGTACGACCTGATGGGCGTGAAGATCGGCGTCGACGAAATGCGCGCTCGGCTGCTGGACAAGCTCGGATTCCGCGCCGATGCAGTACCGGCACCGGCCGCCGCGCGGCTCGCGGCGATCACGCCGATGTTGCGTGCCGGATTTGAAGCCGCGCAGAAGGAAGCCGCCGACCGCGCGCGCGGCGCGAAGCAGTCGTGGCGCACCGCGACCGGCGAGACATACGGCAGCCAGAAGGCAGCCACCTGGCGCCCGGCACCGGTCGAGTTCGACGAGGCAGCATTGCGGAAGCTCACGGGCGACCGCGCGGCGCTTGACGACCGGATCGGCGAGCTGCAGCAGCAGATCGGCGCAGCTGACGCAGCGGACACCGCAGCACGTGCGCGTGCGTCGAAAATCGCCGACCTGCGCACGCGCGCCGCCGGTTACGCGAAGGCGGTCGAGCTCGCGCAGCTCGCCGACGAGCAGGTCGCCGAATTCCAGCCGAAGGTCGAGGCGCTTCGGGTGCGCGCCGGTGCGGCGCCAGCCGGCACCGAATGTTCGTGTCCGGAATGCGGGGCGCTCCTGCGCTACCTCAACGGCGTGCTGTCGGCAGCTGCCGCAGCCGGCGCGCGCGACGATGAAGCCGCCGCGAAGCTGCCCGAGTATGAGCACGGCCTGAAGACGCTGCAAAACGCGGCCGCGAACCGGAAACGTGACGTCGAAGCGGCTGAATCGGCCGCGACACAGCTGCGGGCGCTCGAAGACGACGCGGAGGACAGCGGTGCGGCCGCCGCACGCGAGAGCGGCGACGCCGCGCGCTCGGAACTCGCGGATCTCCAGCGCCGCCGCAAGCAGCTCGACACCGACATCGCGACGCTTCGCGAAATCGAGCGGCGCGCCGCCGGTGCTGCCGATCTGGCAAAGCAGGCTGCGGCGCTGCACGAAGACGTCGCGGCATACGAGGCGATCGCCGACACGCTCGCGCCGAACGGCATCCCCGCCGACCTGCTCAGCGAGGCGCTGACGCCGATGAACGAGCGCCTGACGGACCTCGCCGAGATGTCCGAATGGGCAGACGTGACGATCACGCAGGAGATGGAAGTTCTCGCCGATGGCCGCGCGTATGCCCTGCTCTCCGAATCGGAGCGCTGGCGCGTCGACGCGCATATCGCCGCGGCGATCAGCCACTTCTCTGGCCTGAGGCTGCTCGTGCTCGATCGTGCCGACGTCCTGGTCGGGCCGGAACGCGACCGCCTGCTCTACTGGCTCGACGATCTCGCCTACAGCGACCAGATCGACACGGCGCTAGTGTTCATGAGCCTGAAAACGCCGCCCGGCGGCCTGCCGGAAGCCATCGAAGCATTCTGGGTTGAAGGCGGTCAGGTCGCGCCGGCCGCGCAGCATGCAATACGGGAGGCAGCGTGAGAGAGGACATCGAGAAGTATCTCGCCGCGACATCGGAAGCCACGGCGAAGGCCGTGGCGACCGGAACCGGGCTCCCGCATCTCGACGTGACGAAGGAGCTGAATCGAATGCTCGGCGAGGCGATCGTCGAGCGCGAGAAGCGGGCCGGCGGCGGCAACGAGTACGTGTACTGGCTCGCGCGCGCAGCGCAGCCAGCGACACCGCCTGACGACATGCCAGCGGCCGACGCTGCGCCGGCTCTGGTATCGGTTGGCCTGGTCGAGACGTCGCTGGACCCGCATGCCAACGTCATCGACGTCGCGCGGATCATCGCGGACCTACGCGCCGACGTCGAGCGGCTCACCGCCGAGCGCGACGCCGCGCAACAACGAGCTGACACCTGGCGCGCGAACGCCGCGGCACTCGAGGCTCGCATCGACGAGCTGACGCTCGGACCGGTCGGCGCTCACGCGCCTCTGTTCGTGACGGTCGGCAGGTATTGCAAGCCGCGGCGTCACGCGTCGCTCGAGAAAGCCCAGCGGCGCGGGAGCGCGCTCGTGCGCAGCGAGAAGGAATCCGAGGTGCTTGTGCTCGAACCCGTGGGCCGGATCGTGCGCGGCACCGAGTGGCGCCCGAAATAGTCAATCACCTTATCGCAGTGCAAACTCCGCAGTCTTGTGCGACGTTTCGATGAGCGGCCTTCGGACGGCCCTTTTGTCACAAAATCAGACTACTTTTCATCGATCCAGCGCTTCGCTTTACGCTCTCCTAGACTAGCCATTTCGGCTTTCGAGCCACGATGCCCAAGGTCGCCACTTTCCACTGTGTCGCCTTGCGCATTCGGGTGATTGTTTCGTGCGGACCACCGGGCTCCAAACTCCCCGTCGCCGCAGTCCAACGGTGTGAAGTCGATGCTGTAATCGTTGTACTCGATCTCGTAGCCGTGTCGCGAGATCAACTTTCGCGCCAGCATAAGTGCATCCCCAGCGGCCTGCCGCTCCTTAGCTTGCTGACTGGCGTTCGGATTGAACTCGGTCACCGTTTGCATCGCGTTAGACCGCGTCAGCGTTGTTCGTTGTGGAACCGGGCTCGCCTGCCAATTCTCAATTTCGCTATCGAGTGACCGGCAGGCAGCTTCCAGGTACTCGGAGGGTAACTGCTCAAAGACATGTTTGATCGCAATCTCCAATGCGGCCAATCGTTTTTCAGTGTCGCTCACGGACGTGTCCTATTTGGGTGAAGTTCGTTGAGAGTGCCTCGAGCTCGCCGTGCCGGAGACTCCACATTCAAAGCCCGTCTATCGTGAGATCGGGGTGCGTCCGATCGATTATTGATCGACCCTCTTCGAATGCAGCCTGAGCTGCCGTCGCCTCGTCGGGAAAATCGGCTGACGAATGAGTGAAACGACGAACATTCGCCTCCACCTTAATGCCCGCACCAGGTCGATTCACGTACCCCGTATAGCCATATGGAACGTGTTGCCCAGGCAATGGATTGTGCTTCAACACGGGAAGAACGTGAATTTCAAAGCCGTTGTACGTTTCATCGCGCCACATCACCGATCTCCTTTGGAAGGTTCGTTGAATCCTATAGCACGGCCCTTTCGAACGTCCACAGGTCCACAGTTTCCGGCAGCAGATTACAAGCATGCGGCTTACCTCGGTTCACGCGTTTTGCTGAGGGCACCGCGCTTGTCGGTGCCCTTCTTTTTGTGATTTCAGCTAGTCGTTTTGAGCGGGGAGCGATGGCTTGCGGCGAATAGCTAGCTCCATTGAACGAACCACGCCAATCGCAGCGTCAGCATGATTAAAGCATTCCTCGATGCGATCCAGGTGATGTCGCCACGGCTTTCTTGGAAACGACGCATTTCTGTTCACGAATCCAGACTCAAGAGGCAACAGTCCTTTTTTGCAATCTCGGACTGCCGACTGCATTTCAAGAGCTGATCGACTAATTTGCCACCATGGAATCGTGTGGAGCGGTAGGCGATCAAGCGCTTGATAGATGTGTTCGAACTCTGTCGCCCAACTGACGCTCTCAAAATACGCAGCCACCTTGTCGTCAGACCACGCCTTTCTCGGCGTTTCGTCGATCACTCGATATGCCTCTTCCAAGATCGCGACGATACCACCAAGAATCTGCTCGCGAGCGGAGTAATCTCGATCGAGCTCGCGCTCCAGGTCGTTTCTGCGTTGCAGCGCGGACACAGCTATCGCCGCACAAACCGCCCCGATTGAGCCTATCGCTTGGACCCAGTACGCCATCACTGCTGGGTCATAGGGTCTCGTCCAACCTGTGGTAGCGCCACCCCACGCCACAAGCACGCCAGTTGCAGCTCCAACCCCGAGCCAACTAATCATTTTCCTGTTTCTCATCGTGCCCCCGCTTGTTTTGGGGCGAATCGTAGCACGATCAACTTACCCCCAAGCCGCGCAAATTCCGGTGCCTCGGATGCGCGGCTTTTTTTACGGGCGGCCAGCACGGCGCCCAATTTTTTTTGAATTCCTCGGACATCTATGAACGTTCAGCGCGTGTACAACAGCTTCGGTTTCTGCTGCGGCCTCGGCGGCGGCGCCAAGGGATTCACCAAAGCCACCTCCCGCGTCGGCAGCATGACCGCGACGTGGCGCTGCATTGGCGGCATCGACAACGATCCGGCGGCCGCGCGCGACTTCGAAACGCTCGTCGGCACGCCGTGCACGGTCATGGACCTGTTCACGCGCGAGCAGTACACCGCATTCCATGGCACCGAGCCGCCGGCCGGCTGGCGCGAAGCCACTCCCGACGACGTGCGCCACGCCGCCGGCTACCAGCATCCGCACTGCGTATTCATCTCGTCGCCTTGCAAGGGCGCGTCCGGTCTGCTGTCGGAAACGCTCAGCCGCACCCCGAAATACCAGGCGCTCAACGAACTGACGCTGCGCTGCGTGTGGCTGATGTGCGAGGCATGGAAGGACGATCCGGTCGAGCTGATCGTGTTTGAGAACGTCCCCCGGCTCGCGACGCGCGGCCGTCACCTGCTCGACCAGATCGGCCAGCTCTTCCAGCACTACGGCTACGCCAAGAACGAGACGACGCACGACTGCGGCGTGATCGCCGGCCTCGCGCAGAGCCGCAAGCGCTTCCTCCTCGTCGCGCGGCACGTGGAAAAGGTGCCGGCGTTCCTGTACGAGCCGCCCGTAAAGCGCCTGCAGGGCGTCGGCACGCTGCTCGGCCGCATGCCGCTGCCGGGCGACGTCGAGGCCGCCGGCCCGATGCACCGCGTGCCGTCGCTGCAGTGGAAAACGTGGGTGCGCCTCGCATTCGTCGAAGCTGGCAGCGACTGGCGCAGCCTGAACAAGCTCGCGATCGAGAACGGCCACCTGCGCGATTACCTGATCGTGCCGGACATGCACAACGGCGTGCTCGGCGTGAACCGCTGGGAAGAACCCAGCGGCGTCGTCGCCGGCGCGAGTCGGCCTGGTAACGGGTCGTTCTCCGTAGCTGACCCGCGATTCGCCCAGAGCGCCAAGTGGAATGACGGGCACGCATACGGCGTGCTCCCATGGGACGATCATTGCGGCACGATCGCGGGCCAGCAGACGCCTGGACAGGGCTACTACACCGTGGCAGATCCGCGTACCGGCGTGAAGCACAACAACTGCTTCCGCGTTGTGCCATTCGACCAGCCGGCCGGCGTTGTCACGGGTGGTACCGGGCCCAGCGCTGGCGGTCAAGGCGTTGCCGATCCGCGGCCGCCTGCCGGCCCGCTCTTCAGCAAGTACAAGGTGACCGAATGGGCTAGCCACGCCGGGACCGTCATCGGTGGCGACGACCAAGGTGCGTACGCGGTCGCCGATCCGCGCGCGAGCACCAGCTTCGAAGGCGCCGGCAAGTACCGCGTGACTGGGTTCGACGAGCCGGCCGGCACGGTCATCGCGCGCAGCGATAGCGGTCAAGGTGCGTTCGCCGTGGCCGACCCGCGTCCGGGCATGCGCCGCGAGCGCGGCGACGCGTACCTGACCGGCGGACACTACGGCGTCGTCGGTTGGGATCAGCACACCGGCGCGGTGTCGGCCGCCGCCGGCCACGACAACGGGCGTTGGTCCGTCGCCGATCCGCGCATGCCCGCGGCGAACGAGAAGACTGTCGCCGTGATCCGCGCGCTCGATGGCACATGGCATCGACCGTTCACGACGTTGGAGCTGGCCGTGCTGCAGTCGCTCGTCGAGCCTGAAGAGCAGCTCGAGCTCGACGGCCTGTCCGACCAGGCGTGGCGCGAGCGCATCGGCAACGCCGTACCGCCGGACGCGGCGCAGGCGATCGCGGAGGTGATGGGCACGACACTGCTGCTCGCCGAATCCGGCGAAACGTTCCAGCTCTCCGCGACGCCTGTCTGGGTACGCCCGATCGCTATCGCACTGACGCTGCCGCCCGCTGCCTGACCACCTGAGGACCACCATGAAGACCACCGACAAGAGCCGCGCTGATGCGCTGACGCGCGAATCGATCGATGCAATCGCACGCAAGTACGCGGGTTCGTATTTCTCGGGAATGCTGTTTCAGGATGCCGACTCGTTCGCTCGCTTCTCCGACGACATCATCGCCACCGCATCCCCTGTCGAGCAGCACGAAGCAGCGCCGGCCGACGGGCTGACTGCGCAACAAGCATTGGCAGCAATCGAGACGTTCGAAATCGTCGGAGAGAACAACGATTCGCGCGAGCCGAACGACGATGATCGATTCATCATCACCGAGTTCATCGCGCATGCGTTCGGCGGCTTTCCGGTCGAGCAGCCATCGACCGATGCTCGTCAAGCATGGGAATACAGCTTCATCCACAGCAGCGCGACCGGCCGCGGTGACACCAAGATCGGCCCCTGCCTGACCTATGACCGTTCGACGGCCTTCGGTGTCGGCTGTATCGAGCAGCGAGAGGTTTTCGTGTCGGCTAGCCGCACCGTCGCGCAGCCCGAACCGCAAGCGGCAGACGAGCGGGCGG
This sequence comes from Burkholderia sp. Se-20373, assembly GCF_017104705.1. NCBI lineage: Bacteria > Pseudomonadati > Pseudomonadota > Betaproteobacteria > Burkholderiales > Burkholderiaceae > Burkholderia > Burkholderia sp. Se-20373. Next base: position 95,154 of record NZ_JAAGPH010000007.1, read on the forward strand.
CGTTCGCTGAATGGTGGAAAAGCATCGCGCCTTCAAATTTCGACTATACCTCCGCTCTGGCTGGCTATTTGGCCCGCGCCTCGTCGCCCAATGCGGCGGGGGCGCAGATCGGCTGGGCGTGGATTTCTCCGACCGGCCACGTCTCGCGCTTCTCGGTCGAATTCGATGGGAAGCACGATCAGCTTTCGCCGGGCTGGCAAGTGCGTCCGGTGGCGTTCTGTGACGAAACTAATGCGGCGGGGGCGGAAGGTGTGAAGCCGTGCGAAACGTGCGGCGGACGTGGGGAGGTCGGCGGTTTCGTTGTCACGGGTTTCGGCGAAGGCGGCTATGACGCCGTACCGTGTCCTGACTGTGCAGCCCCCTCGCAGGCGGCGGAACCGGTGGCGTGGTGTGTGCCAAACAAGAAATCCGGCAAGCCCGAGTGGGGGAAGGACTGGATGTTCTCTCCAATTCAGCAACAAAAGGCGGTCATGCCGCTCTACGCCGCCCCGCCCCCTCCCGCCTCGGCATCCGGAATCATCGAGGCGATCGCGACCCAATGGGATGGCTGCATGTTTGAGGGTATCGGCCACGACATCAACATTGGGAATGCAATACGCGACGCGTGGAAGCGGCTCGCCGGTTCTGCCGCCCCGGCATCCGCTCCTGTCGGGCTGACGGCTACGCATTTCGTTGCGAAATACGGAAACGGCACGATCGAATACAGCACCTGCGTCGATGGCTTTGATCTGGACTGGGCTGAAACGCGCGGTGGCGTCGAAATTGTGGGCCTCGTCGAATTCGAACGCGCCCTTCTCGCCGCCCATCCGGGCCAGCGGGAGCCGCGCGCCGAGGTGACAGCCCTCATCGCGGCAGCAGAACAGGTCGTCCGAGCCGACCGCGCTTGCGCGCTCGACGATTCCGACATCAACGCGTTGGCTGCAGCCATCGACGCCGCCCGTGCAGGAGACGGCCGGTAAAGTCAGAAATCGAACGTACCAACAACGAGGACGCCGCTCGCCGGAATACCCTGTTTGCCGGCAGCCGCCTGGTAGATCCGCTCTTTCCCGCGCTCGAACGCGGCCAGCCGATCAGAAGCGGTCCCGGGCGGGTCACCGAAGTGATCCTCCAGCGCCTCTCGCGAGACGCAAAAGCGTTGGACGACCCCGTCGACGGTCAGCGAGAAGTGAACGTCGCCGTCTTTTTCAAGCGGTTCGGTACCTGGTGTCGGTTCGTATGCCACGGCCTTCTCCTCTATTCGTCTTTCATGCACTTCAGGCCCTTACCGGGCGTCGTGAAATCGACGAAACACATGTCGTGACTCCATCGGTCCCAGACCATTGCGTTATTGACCGGCGTGTACCGCAGCATCCACGCGGCGCCCATGATCGCGAACGCAACAACGATGAGCGCGCAGGCGCCGAGCGAGAGCTTCCCCATATCTACCCCGAGTTGTTTTGTGCGAGGAATCGTAGCATGTCGAAGTCGACACCCAACCTGTGGACGACTGGCGAGGCGCGCCTGCTCGCCCGCCTCTACCCGTCGTCCATCCCGCCCAAAGCTCTATACGCAGCATTTCCGCGTCATTCGCGTAAGTCAGTCCAGACCTTTGCCACCAGGGTGCTCAAGGTCTCGCGGCCGCCCCGAAACTACAAGACTATCGCCGCACCGGCATGGAACCGGATGCGCACCATTCTCGAAGCGGAACAGCTGTCGGTTCGCGAGTTGGTGAAGCGCTGCGGCGTCTCGCAGCAGCGCGTCAGCGAGATGTTGAGAAATCACCGCACCGAGGTGCGCATCGTGGACTGGATCCCGCCAATCGGCCGTGCTCAGTGGCGTCCCGTTTGGGCGGTCGGGAACGCTCCCGATGTGCCCTGCCCTGCGGCGATCAAGTCGGCTGCGGCACGCGCGGCACGTAGCGCCAAGAAGCGTAATCCGTTCCTCGCCGCAGCGGGTCTCGTAACGATCCCCTCCGGCGAGCGCGGCCGCGTCTTTCAGCAACCCATGGACGACACCGATGAGGAACTCGCCGCATGAGCACGCGAACGATCATCGAGATCAACCACGACTTCCTGCTTCGACTGCTGGCCGATCCCCTCGCCCTCGCCGACACACTGCGCTCGGCCTGCGCCGACCACCAAGCCGAGTTGAACGACGACAACGGACGCGGCCGGCCGCTAGAACTCGGTGGTGGTATTCGCATCATCTACCGCCGTCACCACAGCGAGGACGCGCGCTTCGTCACCAAATACGTGGACATCGACCTATGAGCGAGAACAGCAAAATCGAGTGGTGCGACCACACGTCAAAGGCCCGGGATGCCGGCATACGCATGCGCCATCCAGTGGCAGTGCTCGCAGAGCGTTTTACCGTTGCTCACATCGAGGCGTCGCTCCGGGCAATCAGCAAACGGCTGGACATGGTGCGCTTCGAGATTGCCGCCGCGGTCGTCACCGCAATGCACACAAACGAATTCGTCTCGGCTCATGACATCGAATCGCCACTGCCTACCTTCAGGCGTCGAGCGAAGGTCTTTTCGCTCCTTCGATTTGCCGTCGACGTAACTGTGGCATTTGTCGCCGCGCGGCGTGTTCTTGCGTGTCCGTTGACTTATCAATGCCCTCGTCGCCGCGCTGTGCTTCTGTCCAAGCCGATTACTCGGTCGAGCCTTCACAGCCGCGCTCATCTTGGCGCGGCTCTCAGCGGACATCTTTGAGCCCTTCATCACCATAGGAAACACCGTGAGCACGAAGACAAGTATTGAGTGGTGTGATTCTACGTGGAATCCGTGGGAAGGCTGCCAGAAGGTCGGCCCCGGTTGCGACCATTGCTACGCCGAGACGCGTAACGCGCGCTTCGCCGGCGGCATGGCGGTCAACTGGGGGCCCGGAGCGCCGCGCCGCCGCACGTCGCCGGCGAATTGGCGGAAGCCGCTCGCCTGGAATGCCGCGCACGCGGAGTTCTTCGCCGCGCACGGCCGGCGCCAGCGCGTGTTCTGCGCGTCGCTCGCGGACGTGTTCGACAACGAGGTCGACCTGCTGTGGCGCCGCGATCTGTTCCGGCTGATCGCCGACACGCCGAACCTCGACTGGCTGCTGTTGACGAAGAGAATCGGCAACGTGCCTATGATGCTGCGCCACATCGGCGTCGAGCGGCTGCCGGATAACGTCTGGCTCGGCGCGACGATCGTGAACCAGGAGGAAGCCGACCGCGACATCCCGAAGCTGTTCGCGGTGCCGGCGCGCGTGCGCTTTCTGTCGATGGAGCCGCTGCTCGGGCCGGTCGACTTGCGCCTTCCCACCCGAATCTGGACCAACAGCGCTGGCGGCAGAAATTGCGATCACTGCTGCAACGGCGATCGGTGTGACGATCCAACGCATTGCGAACGCGGGAGGCCTGATTGGCTGGTGCGGTGCCCATATTGCCGTGGCACTGGGCGCGGAAAGCCGATCGACTGGGTGATCGTCGGCGGCGAAAGTGGCCCCGGCGCGCGGCCGATGCACCCAGACTGGGCCCGCTCGCTGCGCGACCAGTGTTCAGTCGCCGGCGTCGCATTCCATTTCAAACAACACGGCGAATGGGCGCCGGGTTCTGGCGACTTCGGCACCGGCCGCTTCGAAACCGCCGCGATCGCGCGCGACGGTCGCATCGCTGCTGGCGGCCACCGCGTCGAAGACTATCCGGCAGGTGCGGCCAGTGCCGACGGCTGGGCGATGGTCCACCGCGCCGGCAAGCGCGCCGCCGGCCGCGAGCTCGATGGCCGCACGCACGACGAATTCCCGGAGGCACGATGAAGTCCGAATTCAAGATTCAACGACCTGACGACATACCGATGACGCTCACCATGACGATGACGCTCGGCGAGTGGAGGAAGCTGCAGGAGCAGCTCGCGTCGACGTATCCGTCATGGAAGTTGTCGTCCAACATCGGGGCAATGGTGCGCCTCGCGACGACCACATTCGCCGAAACGAAGGAGCTCGACCTGTGACCGAACGGCAGATTCCTTTCAGCGCGCCCATGGTTCGGGCCGTCATCGGTCGCTACAAGCGACAGACTCGACGTGTCGTGCGCGGCCAAGCGCTCGACTGGCTCAATTCAGCCAACTTCGCGCCAGCCTATGTCGCTTTACCCTCCAACGGCTTCAGTCCGTATGGCTATGCCGGCGATCACCTCTGGGTACGTGAAGCATGGCGTACGACCGGTGACGATGGTCGGTGTGACGACATGCCACCGCGCGATCTTCAGCCGCACCGGGTCTGGTACGAGGCAGACGGCAATGCCCCGGCAGACGAGTGTGTAGGCAAGTACCGGCCGTCCATGTTCATGCCGCGCTGGGCCTCTCGCATCACGCTTGCCGTAACCGGCGTGCGCATCGAGCGCCTGCAATCGATCACCGACGATGACGCATTGGCCGAGGGCATTTTCCCTCCTGGCATGGAGTGCCTCATCGGCACGCCACGCGACGGTTACCGCAACCTCTGGAACAGCCTCAACGCCGCACGCGGCTACAGCTGGGACACGAACCCATGGGTATGGGTCGTCGACTTCAATCGAGTAGGAGGTACGTCGGAATGACGAAGAAACAATCGAAACAGGAAAATCCGACTGCCGACACGCAAATTGCAGCAGCGATCTCGAGCACGATCAGTGCCGTCAGCTTTCAGGGGCTCAGCATCGTGACGCCTGACGGCATTCCCGCAACGCTCGCCGTCGTCGACCAGAATGGAAAAATCGTCGAGGCCGGCCCGAGCGTGATGCGTGCGGTGTGGGACGTCGCGATTCGGTCGTATCGAAACTTCCTGATCGGCAACGGGCACCTACGCGTGCTTACGCAGCCGCCCAGCACGCGGATCAAATAAACAACGGCGCCCATGAGGCGCCGTTGTTTCGCTACAGGTCGAGGAACATCCGAACTGCGTATTTGATCGCTTCCATCTCTTCATCCGTCGCACGCTCGCCCTTGTACTGGAACTCACGAGCCTTGAACGATAGGTTCACGATCTGATCAACGAGCGCTACACCTGGCCGCGCGAGGCTCGAGATCGGAATCTCCGATTCCCAGCCCCGCACCGTCGACGTGATTGGCAAGCCGACAAACCTCCCCGTCAACTCATTGATATCGACAGGCGTGATGACCACTACTGCGCGATAGCCATCCTGCTCGTTCCCCTTGCTCGGCCCGATATACAGCCGAACAACATCCCCTGCTTCCGGAACTCCGTTGTGCATCTTTTGCAGATCCCTCTGGTTCCGCGTCAGGGCCGTTCGTCTGGTCCCTCGAACTCATTTCCCTGCGGTTCGCCGAAGTCGATGATCGGATGCGGCTCCAGCTTCGCCTCGCGCAACTGCTGCAAATATCGTTCGCGAGAAAAGCGCTTGATCGCACTGTGCGGACGAATCTGCACTTGGCCATCAACCACATGAACATCCACCTCTTGACCCTCGGCGAACGCTACTTCTTGCGCAACGTTTGCCGGGATTCGCACCGCAAGGCTATTTCCCCAACGCTTTAGCGTTTGAATAGCCATATGACACCCATCACCCCGATGGACGGCTTTCTCACCCTCACCGTCCACCTCGTCATTGAATATGTATCAACGGATGTTGATACGCCTCCAATACTAGACCTGAACTACTGGCGTGTCAACGACGTTGATACGTGAAAGGTCACGCCCAGTTTGATATAGATATGGTTACTTTCGGGCACCCGAGGGATACGAACCCTACTTTGGGGGATTGGGACATCTGGAATGTGGGGGCGTGGCAGCAAAAGCGTGAGTTTACAGCCATTTAGGGGTGGCGAGGCAAAACAGGCGATCGGCGGCGGCATCGACCGTCGAATCGGACGCACGACGCGCCGGCGGGCCGTCATGCGACGGCTGCCCGATGCGTCCCTTTCATCTTGAAACAGTGCATCGCCGCGCGACCGGCTCACGCGATGTCCGAAACCCACGCGTTTGAAGCGCTGGCGGCGCCGCGCTTCCTTTGATCCTGGCGAGACTCTCGATCGAGCGGAAGGCAAAGCGCACCTGCATTCACGATCTTTCATGGCCGGGTCCGGCCGACGAGAGTGCGCCGGCTGTGTCCCAAACATTCGAACTCGTCTCATTTCACGATAATGGGGCGCAAAGTAGCATTGCGCATGAGCCTCCCTCCCCCTCGGCTGCACTGCCGCATGGGGTCGAATCTGGCTCATCGGCTCGCCGCGAGGCCGCGTTGTCCTCGATGTCGCGACGTCGGGCCGCCTGAGCACAACGATTGCCGTCACGCTGCACAGGGGCACGGGCAGCAAGTCCCGATTTTTCGCCGGTACATCGGCTTCGAACGACGATGCGCCACTGAAGAAGCTCACGCCCGACAATCGCGTTCAGGTGATCGGCACGTTCAACGGGGATCGCGCCGTCTGTCGCTACACGTCGATGGTCAAGCAACGTACGGCCGTCGACGAACGCGTCACGGCTGCGATGTCCCCGCAACGCGCCATCGGTCAACATACATCGGAGAATATGAAAAACTTCGCGTTCGCCGCGCTCGACGCATCGCAGTCAACTGACCGCCGAGCCGGCGCCCGATCTTCCGCGTTCATCCTGCCTATACAAAAGGACGCTACATGTCAGTACGACGTTTGATATGCACGTGGTTCTCGCTGTGCCCGTTGATTGCAGGCACGGCGATGGCCCAACCCGTCGAGGTACCGGGCTTGACCCACGTGCGCTCCCTGGGCGGCATCGACGAATACCGTCTGGATGCCAACGGCCTTACCGTGCTTGCCGTGCCCGATTCCGCTGCGACGGTGGTCAGTTTCCAGGTGTTGTACCAGGTGGGTTCACGCAACGAAGCCGCGGGCACGACCGGCGACACTCACCTGCTCGAACACCTGATGTTCAAGGGCAGCCGGCACTACAACAAGGCGCTCGGCAATTCACTGAACAGCTACATGGAGCGCGTGGGCGCGTCCTTCAACGCCACCACCTCGATGGACCGCACCAACTACTTCGGCACGCTCGGGCGCGATGCGCTGGAAGGCTACATCGCGATCGAGGCCGACCGCATGCGCAACCTCCTGCTGCGCCCGGAAGACCTGGCCAGCGAAATGACGGTGGTACGCAACGAGTACGAGCGAGGCGAGAACAGTCCTTTCACCGCCTTGTTCCAGCAAGTCATGGCCACGGCTTACCAGGCACACCCCTACCACCATCCCACCATTGGCTGGCGTAGCGACATCGAGCATGCGAGCGTGGACAACCTGCGCCGTTTCTACGACACCTACTACTGGCCGGACAACGCCACCGTCATCCTGGTCGGCGATTTCCGGCCGGACCAGGCGTTGGGGTGGGTCAGGCAGTATTACGGCGGCATCCCGCGCGCGCCCAAGGCCATTCCCGCTGTCACGACCGAAGAGCCGCCGCAGCAGGGGCCGCGCAGGCTGGTGCTCAAACGCGCGGGCGCAACGGGCAGTCTGATCATCGCGTTCAAGGGTCCGCGCGCGCTCGACCCCGATGCGCCTGCGTTGACCGTACTGGGCCTGGTATTGAGCCAGGGCAAGAGCAGCCGGCTGTATCGCGCCCTGGTCGACACCACGGTTGCCACGCAAGCCGGCGCCGGCTTCCATGCGCTGCGCGATCCCGGTCCGTTCGTCGTGACGGTCAGCCTGCCGCCCGACGCGAAACACGAGCAGGCCGAGAAAATCGCCTGGACCGAACTGGAGCGGATCAAGACCGAGGGCGTCACTCGCGAGGATATCCAGCGGGTGCTGGGCCCTTACCGGGCCGATCAGGTCTACCAGCGTGACGGCGTCCGTGCGACGTCCGCCCGATTGGGCCACGCGGTCTCGCAGGGCGACTGGACACGGTTCGTCACGGAGCTCGAAGAACTGGAAAAGGTGACGCCCGCCGACGTGCAGCGCGTCGCCCGCAAGTACCTCATTGAAAACCAGAGCACCACCGGCTGGTTCGTCCCGGAGAAATCCTGATGAAGCATGTTCGTTTCAACCCTCTGCGGACGTGGATCGTATGGTTCGCCGTGCTATGCCTGCCTGTTGCGGCTCAGGCAGGCATCGCCGACCGCGTCGTGCGCGCCCAGGCCGGCAGCATCACGCTATTGACCTATTCGATGTCGCCGCAGGAAATGGTGTCCGTGACCGGGGTGATGCCCCTGGGCGATGCCGACACGGCCAGCAAGGCGGCCAATCCCGCCGTGCCGTTGCTGACGGGCATCTTGCTGCAGGAGGGCACCACCCGTCGCGACAAGGTGGCGATCTCCGCGCTGCTGGAGAGCCTGGGCGCTCAGTTGTCGTTCCAGACCGACGGCGGCTATGTCGGCATACACGGCCAAAGCCTGACCAAGGATTTGCCGACGCTGATCGACCTGATGGCCGAGCAGTTGCGCCTGCCGGCCTTCAAGCCGGAGGAGCTGGCCAAGGCCAAGAGCCGGCTGGAGGCCGCGATCCGTAACGCCGGGGAAAACCCGCCGGTTCGGGCCACCGAGGCGCTGAATCGGTCCATTTACCCCGCTGCCCACCTCAACGCACCGGTGCCGCGCGAACGGATGCTCGACGCAATCGCCGCTGCCACGCTGGACGACATCAAGGCCTTTCATCACGCCTATTACGGGCCCGCTCACATGACGCTGGTCGTGGTCGGCGGCGCGGACCCTCGCCGCCTGCAGTCCATGGTGACCGAAGCCTTCGCGGGCTGGAGCGGGGGCCGGGCACTCGTGCGACAGGGCCCGCCGCGCAAGACAAGCCGGCCCGACACGCAGCGCATCGCCATGGGGGACAAGGAATCCGTCAGCGTGATGCTGGGTCAGGCCATCGACCTGCGCGCCAACGATGCCGACTATCTGCCCCTCAGCGCGGCTGTCAACATCCTGGGCAACGGCTTCACCGGCCGCCTGATGGCAGGGGTCCGCGACAAGGAAGGCCTGACCTATGGCATCCGCGCCGGCCTGTCCGGGCTCTCCCTGATGGACGGCGGATTCGTCATCACCAGCAGCTTCGCCCCGCCCCTGCTGGACAAGGGCGTCGCCAGCACGCGCCGGATTCTGGATGCCTGGTGGAAACAGGGCGTGACCCAAACGGAACTGGATGCGCGCAAGGACGGCATGATCGGCCGCCATCAAGTCGCAATGGAAACCACCGGGCAGATGGCCGCCATGATCGCCCAGACGGTGCTCCAGGACCGCCCGCTGAGTGACCTGGACACCTATCCCGAGCGCGTCCGTGCGTTGACCGTCGAGCAGGTCAACACCGCCATCCGCACGTACCTGGACCCCGACAGGATGACATTGGTGGAAGCAGGCACGTTTGCGGAGAAATAACCGCCGCGTCGCTTCGTACCGTGCCCCGCCCGGCTTCGGCCCGGCGGCTGCCACCGCACGATTTTGCGTGCGCCTGCGCTTCGCAGAACGCCACCGGATGCACCTTCCCGCCGACAGTCACAATCACCGACCGGTCGTGATCATCCGCGCCGGTCGCCCGGCCCTCGCTCTGGCTGCCGATCCGTGCACGATGCTGCGCGTGGACCACGCCGAAACATGCATGGGAAACGTGCGTGCCGCCCGCGTCGGTTTGATGCGGGATGACGGGCTGTCGGCTTACCGTCAACGCCATGTGCGGCAAGATGCGTGGCCACTTCCCGAACGACGAGGCGGCGATCAAGCTGCCTTGGCTGGCGCTGCGCAACGTGCCGGCCAAGACCGTGCGGTCCGCCTTCGACTGGAAATCGGCGAAGTGACGGAGATCCACCCGCAAGCGTCGCTTCCCGACAATTCCGCCGGAACCGCCCCGTCGCTATGCGAAAATCGCAGCGTCCACGCTCTTGCCTCTCTTCCATTACCCAACGGGGTTCGCATGACCACCCACATCACGATCGAGTTCACCGAACACGCAGCCGAAACCATCGGCGAGCAAACCAGCACCAGCTTCTCCTACGACCAGGGCGCGCACGTGCCGCAACCGGGCGACTTCGTCGAGCTCGAGAATTCGCGACAGACGTTCCTCGTGATCGGCCGCGTGTTTTCGCTCAAGGCGAACTACTGCGCGGTCAAGCTCGTGCTCGATCTGCCGCCGCACGACGACGAGCAAGGATTCCCGGCATAAGACAAGCCGGGCCGGTAACATCGGCCATTGCGCACGCCCGGCCCGCCTCGTATTGAACCGCCAACCACGAGCGCGTAAAAAAGCCCGCCGAAGCGGGCCCACACAACAGACCAATCCAATCCGGCGCTCACGGAAACTTCGCAGCGGTCAGGCAGCGCTCGAACCACAAAGCATCGTCGCCATCGCCGATCGGCCGCATTTCCGCATCGAGTTGCGGCAGCCCGGCTACCGGCGCCGACGCGTGGTTATCGCCACCGGATGCCCCCGCACGCATCCACGCCGATTGCGCGCCCCCGGTGTCGCACGCACTCCCATGGGCCTGCGCTTCGCAGTACGCAACGGGTCGCACCTTCCCGCCATCGGCCGTGCTCACCAACCGGTACTGATAGACCGCCCCGGTCGCCCAGTCCTCGCTCTGGCTGCAGACCCGCGCACGATGCTGCACATGGACCGCGCCGAAACATGCGTAGGAAACGTGCGTGCCAGTCGCATCGTCGGGAATGAAGTCGCAGTTTGCATCGAAACCGGTAAGCGGGCCGCCCGTGTATTTCGCGAGCCACTGGCGCTCGGCCTGCGCGCGCGCGATCAACCCTTTGTTCGATTGATCGGCCAGTACGGCGGTGCGCCGATCGATTGCCTTGCGCACTTCTTCGACGGCGAGCGGACGACCCTCGTAATCGGCGTCGAGACGGTTGTTGCGCGCGCTGATCCAGCGGCGCTGGCTGCGCACCAGCATGTCGCGTGTCGCCGTGTCCGGTGCGGCCTTCAGCGCACCGATGTACGCCGAATTCATCCGCGAGTCGGCTGCGCGCAGGATGGAGCTCGCGCAGATGCGCTTCTCGATCGACTGCACGGTTTTCGCGCAGTCCATCGCAAAGGCAGGCACCGCCACGCCAACGCCCAGCATGAACATCGAAGCCAAACCAGCCACCCGCCCGGCTGGTGCCACTCGAATCCCACGCATGCTTTCTCTCAGTCGGCTTTTTCTTGGTCGCATTGCCTCGACGCGGCATCGCGCATCACGGCCTGTCGTACCCGGGCGGCGTTATTGCATTTCACCGAACGCAGCTTCCACGCCACACCGCGCAGCGCCGCTCATGGTACGCGTGCGTGCACGAACGCGCACCATCAGGCACGACACGCCCCGGTGTTCCTTCGCAAGTGACGGGATCTCGATCGACTGAACGACGGCCACGCACGCCCGAACCCGGGATGCGCATTCGGCGCCGACGGTCATGAACGACCGTCGGCGAGAGGGTCCGGCAGGCGGCGGCCGCACATCGTCGCGCCCGAATGCACGATCGGCCGACCCGCGCCGCGCCGCTTCGCGGCACCGACGCCCGACGGGTCGCCCGGCGCGGTCGGCCTGCCGCGAAACCGTTACTTCTTTTCCGGCTCCGACGCGCCCGGCTGCTTGAACGGGAACGTGCTGAACATCGACTTCGCCTGGTTCTGCATCTGCTCCTGCATCTGCACGAACATGTTCTTCGACTGCTCGATGTAGCTGGTCATCATCCCTTGCATCATCGGCGCCTGCATGTTCATGAACTGCGACCAGACTTCCGGATTCATCGCATTGCCTTCGTACAGGTTCTTCGACTGATCCGCGAGCTTGTTCTGGATGTCGATGAACGCCTGGATGTTCTTTTCCAGGTACGTGCCCATCATGCCCTGCATCGCATGCCCGTAGAAACGGATGATCTGCGACAGCATCGACGACGAGAACATCGGCACGCCGCCGCTTTCCTCCTCGAGGATGATCTGCAGGAGGATGCTGCGCGTCAGGTCTTCGTTGGATTTCGCATCGACGACCTTGAAGTCCTCCTGCTCCAGCACGAGTTGCTTCACGTCGGTCAGCGTAATGTACGTGCTTGTCTCGGTATCGTAGAGCCGACGGTTCGGGTACTTCTTGATGAGCCGTTCGGCCGTCTTCTTTGTAGTAGTCATGTAACGCCTTTGAGTGCAGCGTAGCGGAAGTGACGAATCCCCGCCGCCCGAATCCGGGAGGCGGGGGCCTTCGGAAAACGTCCGGCTGCGCGGCCACCCGGCCCGCGCAGCGCGGACGCTCAGCCCATGTGCAGGCCGCCGTTCAGCGAGAAGTCTGCGCCCGTCGCGAAACCGGAATCGTTCGACGCGAGCCACGCGACGATCGAACCGATTTCCTCCGGCCCGCCGAGACGCCGCACCGGGATCGTCGCGACGATCTTCTCGAGCACGTCCGGGCGAATCGCCTTCACCATGTCGGTGCCGATGTAGCCCGGCGACACGGTGTTGACCGTCACGCCCTTCGTCGCGACTTCCTGGGCGAGCGACATCGTGAAGCCGTGGATACCGGCCTTCGCGGTCGAGTAGTTGGTCTGGCCGAACTGCCCTTTCTGGCCGTTCACCGACGAAATGTTGATGATCCGGCCCCAGCCGCGTTCGACCATCCCGTCGATCACCTGCTTCGTCACGTTGAACAGGCTCGTCAGGTTGGTGTCGATCACGGCGGTCCAGTCTTCGTGCGTCATCTTCCGGAACACGACGTCACGCGTGATGCCCGCATTGTTGACCAGCACGTCGATCTCGCCGACTTCGGACTTGACCTTGTCGAACGCTTCCTTGGTCGAGTCCCAGTCGCCGACGTTGCCTTCCGACGCGATGAAATCGTACCCGAGCGCCTTCTGCTCCTCGAGCCATTTCACCCGGCGCGGCGAGTTCGGGCCGCAACCTGCGACCACCTTGAAGCCGTCTTTCGACAGGCGCTGGCAGATGCTGGTGCCGATGCCGCCCATCCCGCCCGTTACGTACGCAATTCGCTGAGACATAAATCTCACTCCATTTTTTGGTTTCGAGAGCTGCCGGATGCCCCCTCTGACTTCACGTGACGCCGGCCGAAGCCGCAATCGGCCGGCACACGAATTCGGTTCGCTTGTTGTGAACGACCGCTGACGGACTGCCGGTTACGGAGGGCCGCTTACGGACGCTCGACCGCGAGCGCGACCCCCATCCCGCCGCCGATGCACAGCGACGCCAGCCCGCGCTTCGCATCGCGCTTGGCCATCTCGTGCAGCAGCGTCACCAGGATCCGGCAGCCCGACGCGCCGATCGGGTGGCCGATCGCGATCGCCCCGCCGTTCACGTTCACCTTCGACGTGTCCCAGCCCATCTGCTTGTGCACCGCCAGCGCCTGCGCCGCGAACGCCTCGTTGATTTCCATCAGGTCCAGGTCGCCCGGCGTCCAGCCCGCGCGCTCCAGCGCACGGCGCGATGCCGGCACCGGGCCCATCCCCATCACGCTCGGATCCACGCCCGCGTTCGCATACGCCTTGATCCGCGCCAGCGGCGTCAGGCCCAGTGCCGCCGCCTTCTGCGCCGACATCACCAGCACTGCCGCCGCGCCGTCGTTCAGCCCCGACGCATTCGCCGCCGTCACCGAGCCGTCCTTCGAGAACGCCGGCTTCAGCCCGGCCAGCGATTCCGCCGTCACGCCGTGACGCACGAATTCATCGGTGGCGAACTGCAGCGGCTCGCCCTTGCGTTGCGGAATCGCCACCGGCACGATCTCGTCGTCGAAGCGGCCGGCCTTCTGCGCGGCTTCCGCCTTGTTCTGCGACAGCGCCGCGAACGCGTCCTGCTCCTCGCGCGTGATCCCGTATTCCTTCGCGACGTTCTCCGCCGTGATGCCCATGTGGTACTGGTTGTACACGTCCCACAGGCCGTCGACGATCATCGTGTCGACCAGCTTCGCGTCACCCATCCGGAACCCGTCGCGCGAGCCCGGCAGCACGTGCGGCGACGCGCTCATGTTCTCCTGGCCGCCTGCGATCACGATCTCCGCGTCGCCCGCGACGATCGCGTTCGCCGCCAGCATCACGGCCTTCAGGCCCGAGCCGCACACCTTGTTGATCGTCATCCCCGGCACTGCCGTCGGCAGCCCGGCCTTGATCAGCGACTGCCGTGCCGGGTTCTGCCCGGAACCGGCCGTCAGCACCTGGCCCATGATCACTTCGCTGACCTGCTCGGGCTTCACGCCCGCACGCTCCAGCACCGCGCGGATCACCGTCGCGCCCAGCTCGGGCGCCGCAATCTTCGCAAGCGAACCGCCGAATTTGCCGACCGCGGTCCGCGCGGCCGATACGATCACTACGTCCGTCATTTCCCTTTCCTCCAGGCCCGCACGACACGGCGCATCGCTACCGGCCCTGTTAAAAAAACTGCGGTGCACCGGACAGCCTGCGCCGCTGTCCGGGTTTCGTCAATCGCGCTGCAATACGTAGCGGCCCGGCGCCGGTTCGATCACCGGGAACTGCGCGGTACCGGGCTGGGCGGGCGGCTCCACCTTGCGGCCGCCGTACTGGTCGAGCCATTCGACCCAGGTCGTCCACCAGCTGCCCGGGTGCTCCGTGGCACCGGCGAACCAGTCGTCCGCCGATTCGGGCAGGTCGCTGTCGTTGACCCAGTAGCTGCGCTTCTTCTTCGCCGGCGGATTGATCACGCCGGCGATGTGACCGGACGCGCCGAGCACGAACTTCAGCGGGCCCGACAGGATCGACGTCGATGCATAGGCCGTCTGCCACGGCACGATGTGATCCTCGCGCGAACCGTAGATGAAGGTCGGCACGTCGATCAGCGTCAGGTCCACCGATTCGCCGCACACGGTCAAAGCGCCCGGTTCGCGCAGCTTGTTCTCGAGATAGGTATTGCGCAGGTACCACGCGTACATCGGGCCCGGCAGGCTCGTCGAATCGCTGTTCCAGTACAGCAGGTCGAACGGCGCCGGCGTGCGGCCCTTCAGGTAGTTGTCGACGACGTAGTTCCACACGAGGTCGTTCGGCCGCAGGAACGAGAACGTGTTCGCGAATTCGACGCCGCGCATCAGCCCCGGCTGCGTGCCGTTCTTGCCGCCGATGGTCTGCTCGCGCATCTGCACGTGCGCCTCGTCGACGAACACGTCGAGAATGCCGGTGTCGGTGAAATCGAGCATCGCGGTGAGCAGCGTCATCGACGCGGCCGGATGTTCGCCGCGCGCGGCCAGCACCGCGAGCGCGGTCGCGAGCATCGTGCCGCCGACGCAGAAGCCGAGCGTGTTGATCTGTTCACGGCCGCTGACCTGCTGCACGGCGTCGATCGCCGCGAGCAGCCCCTCGTTCATGTAGTCGTCCCACGTCTTGTGCGCGACCGATGCGTCCGCGTTGCGCCACGACACGAGGAACACCTGATGGCCGTTCGACAGCGCATGCGCGACGAGCGAATTCTCGGGCTGCAGGTCGAGGATGTAGAACTTGTTGATGCAAGGCGGCACGATCAGCAGCGGCCGCTCGAACACCTTGTCCGTCTTCGGCGTGTACTGGATCAGCTGGATCAGGTCGTTCTCGTAGACGACCGCGCCTTCAGTACACCCGAGGTTCTTGCCGACCACGAACTGCGATTCGTCGGTCTGCGAAATCTTGCCGCGCTGCATGTCGCCGAGCAGGTTCATCATCCCTTGCCGCAGGCTTTCGCCCTGCGTTTCGAGGATCGATTTCTGTGCGTCGGGATTGAGTGCGAGGAAGTTGCTCGGCGCGGCGGCGGCCGTCCATTGCTGGACCGTGAAACGAATACGCTCGCGCGTCTTCGGATCGGTCTGCAGCGCGTCGGCCAGTTCCTGCAGATAGCGCGCGTTGAGCAGATACCAGGCTGCCGCGAATGCATGCGCCGGCGACGCCTTCCATGCATCGCCGCTGAAACGGCGGTCCTTCAGTTCGGGCGACTCCAGCTTCGCCGCGGCGGCCTGCTGCATCAGCGCCATGCAATCGCGCGCGTAGTCGGCCTGCAGCGCCTGCAGCCGCTCGGGCGGAATCGCGGCGGCCGGCAGCTTCAACCCGGCGAACGGCGACGCCATCGCGCCGAAATCGGGCATCGACGGCATCTGGAACGGGAACGATGTCGGAAACTGGAATGTGGCGAACGGATTCACGGTGGCCGACGCAGTCGCGGCGCGTGCCGGATCCGCAAAACCGCGCCACGCGTTCAACCACGACTCGAACATCTGCTGCATCGGCTGGGCGGCCGGATCGAAACCAATGCTGCCCGGGGAAGTGCCCGCCTGAGCGGACGTCGACGATTTTTTCGATGCTGTCATTACCTGCCTTACCGGTGATTCGTGAGCGTCTATCGTGAAATCCTGCTCGCGCGCGGCGTGCCGGCTGCGAGCCGGGCCGTCATGCTCTGGAGAGGCGTCTCCAGATTCTGCCGCAGTGCGGTATTTTTATCATTATCGTTTTCCCCATGTGAAGCGCCATGTCAAACCGCTGAACATTTCCGTACGGAGATAATCCTCGCACAACAGGCGGGACAAGGGTTCCGGCGAAACATAAAACATTTTGGTTGACTTGACTTCGGGATTTTTCATTCAATCGCGCATGCAGCGCGGCATCGCGGCCGAAATATCGAGATAACCCGATTTTGCGGCGCAATAAACTCCACGCGCATGCGCATTCCGTCAATCGGCCAGCCAGATCGCAGCTGCCATGCGGCCCGTCACGCGATCGCGCCGGTACGAATAGAAGCGTGCCTGTTCGGTGACCGTGCAGGCCGTCCCGCCGCTCACGTGCGTAACGCCCGCACGCGCGAGACGCAGGCGCGCGAGCGCATGGAGATCGGCAAGAAATTTGCCCGGCGCGCCATCGATCGCGACGAACGCAAGCCGGGTTTCATCATGCTCCGACTGCGGGGCCGTGTCGAGAAACGCGTCACGGACGTCGGCGCCCACCTCGAACGCCCGCGGGCCGATCGCCGGCCCGAGGTACGCGTGAAGCGCGTCCGTCGCACCGCCCGCGAGTGCCGCGACACGCGCCGCGGTCTGCTCGACGATGCCGGCCGCCAGCCCGCGCCAGCCCGCATGGGCGGCGCCGACGGCACGGCCCTGCGTGTCGCACAGCAGCACCGGCAAGCAATCCGCGACCATCACGACACAGACGGCGCCCGCGCGGTCGGTGACGCTCGCGTCGGCCTGCACCGGCGCCGTAGCCGTGGGCGCCGCCGCGATCACCTCGTCCGCATGCACGATCTGCGCGCCGTGAACCTGCTCGAGCCACGCAGCACTCGACTGGCCTGCCAGCGCCAGCAAGCGTGCGCGATTCCCTGCCACATGGGCCGGGTCGTCACCGGTATGCAGGCCGAGATTCATCCCGCCCGGCAGCGCGTCGCCGCGCTGCCAGCGCCCGTACGGGCCTTCGCTCACGCCGCCGTCGCGCGTCGTGATCAGCGCGCGCACGCGCGGCGACACCTGCCAGTCGGGCTGTACGCAGTCCTGCCACGTCAACGGCGCCAGGTTCGTCATCGGCACTCACTCCTCCTCATCGTCCAGGTCCGGCTCGTCGTCGTGATACTCGCCGCCGAAATCGTCATCGTCGTAGACACCGTCATCGTCGTCGAATTCCTCATCGCCCTGCCCGAAGCCGAGCGCCGCGACGAGTGTGTTCATGTCGTCCGGCAGCGGGCAACGCCACTGCATCGCCTTGCCCGTGACCGGATGCACGAGGCCGAGCCGCCACGCATGCAGCGCCTGTCGCGCGAACCCGTCCGGCAGCGGCGTGACCGAGCGTTTGCCGCGTGCACGCCCGTACACCGGATCGCCGAGCAGCGGATGGCCGGCATGCGCGCAGTGCACGCGGATCTGGTGCGTGCGACCGGTCTCGAGATCGCACTGGATCGCCGAAACCGGCTGACGTTGCCACAGGCATGTGTCAACCGTGCGGAAATGCGTGCGCGCCGGCTTGCCCGATGCCCCCGTGACGACGGCCATGCGCGTGCGTTCGCGCGGATCGCGGCCGATCGGCGCGTCGATCGTGCCTTCCTCGGGCATCGTGCCCCACACGAGCGCGAAATAGCGGCGCTTCACCGTGCGGGCCTGCAACTGGCGCACGAGGTCCGTCTGCGCGGCCAGCGTGCGCGCCACCACCATCAGGCCCGACGTTTCCTTGTCGAGCCGGTGGACGATCCCTGCGCGCGGCAGTCCGGCCGCCGCGTCGCCGTAGCGATGCAGCAGCCCGTTGAGGATCGTGCCGCTCCAGTTGCCAGCGGCCGGATGCACGACGAGGCCGGCCGGCTTGTTGATGACGACGAGCGCGTCGTCCTCGTAGATCACGTCGAGCGGCACCGGCTCCGGCGTAAAGGCGAGCTGCTCGGGGAGCAGGTCGGGCACGAGCTCGATCTTCGCGCCGAGCGGCACCGGCTGGCGGATCTTTGCCGGCGCGCCGTCGACGAGCACGCGCTGCGCCTCGATCCAGCTCTGCAGGCGGCTGCGCGAGAATTCGGGGAACAGTTGGGCGAGCGCCTTGTCGAGGCGTTCGCCCGCGAGCGACATCGGCACTTCGACGACGCGCGGCGCTTCATCGACCGCCGCGGACGGCACGACGGGCGGCTGCATTGCGTCGCCGGTCAGATCGTCATCGAGGGAATCCCCCGAGGCGGCGTCGGCGGGCCGATCGCTTGGGCTATAATCTTCGCGATTTGGTGTGCCCGGCTGGGCATTCTGCGAACTTGAACGGGTCATTTAGACTGGGTCACCGAGACTTGAAGCTAGGACATGCGAGCATGATGAATTCGACCAAACGCACGGCCAGAACCGTCGCCGCCCGGGCTGCGGCGGTAGCGGCCGCGGCCCTCATCGCCGGCTGCCACGGCTTGCCGCAGAAGCAGGACGAGACGGCTACCTGGTCGAACAACAAATTATACTCAGAGGCCCAGGACGCACTGTCCGGCGGCGACTGGGGCAAGTGCGCGAAATATTTCGAATCGCTGCAAGGTCGCGATCCGTTCGGCCATTTCGCGCAGCAGGCGCAGATCAACGTTGCATACTGCAACTGGAAGGATAACGAAGCGGCCGCCGCCGACCAGGCCGTCGATCGCTTCATCCAGCTCCACCCCGATCATCCGGATATCCCGTACGCGTACTACCTGAAGGGGATGATCCACTTCAACGACGATCTTGGCCTGTTCGGCCGCTTCTCCGGCCAGGACATGAGCGAGCGCGATCCGCAGGCACTGCGCGAATCGTACGATGCGTTCAAGGTCGTCGTCGACCGCTTCCCGAAGAGCAAGTACGCGCCCGACGCCGCCGCGCGGATGCGCTACATCGTCAACGCGCTCGCATCGCACGAAGTGCACGCGGCCGACTACTACTACCGGCGCGGCGCCTACGTGGCGGCCATCAACCGTGCGCAGCTCGCGATCAAGGACTACAAGGGCGCGCCGGCGATCGAGGACGCACTGCACATCATGATCCTGTCGTACGGCAAGCTGAACCAGCCGGAACTCGCCGAGGACACGAAGCGCGTGCTCGCCGGCACGTTCCCCGACAGCCCGTACGTCACGGGCCACTCGCGCCCCGGCGCGAAGAAGTCGTGGTGGCAGTTCTGACGAAAGCACCGTGCGACACGCGCTGCACGAACAAAAAACCCGGCCATCGAGCCGGGTTTTTTATGGGCGCCGCATTCGGGCGGCGCCGGTGCGATCGCGCGACGATCGACGCACGCACCATCACGTGCGCTTTGCCGAACGATGCTCGTCGAAGAAGTCCTGGACGACCGCGATCTCGCGGGTCCGCTTGAACGGCGGCAGGCTCTGCCAGATCCGGCGCCCGTAGGGCTTGTCGACGAGCCGCGTGTCGCAGATCATCAGCACGCCGCGATCCGTCTCCGCACGAATCAGCCGGCCCGCGCCCTGCTTCAGCGTGATCACGGCCTGCGGCAACTGGTGCACGGCGAACGGGCTCAGCCCCTTCTTCGTCAGCGCGTCGAGGCGCGCGGCCAGCACCGGATCGTCCGGTGGCGCGAACGGCAGCTTGTCGATCACGACGAGCGACAGCGCGTCACCGCGCACGTCGACGCCTTCCCAGAAACTCTGGCTGCCGACCAGGATCGCGTTGCCATACGCACGGAAACGGTCGAGCAGTTCGGTGCGGCTTGCATCGCCCTGCACGAGCAGCGGCGTGTTCCAGCCGCGCGATTCGATCACGTCGCGCAGCTTCGACGCAATCCGGTCGACCGCGCGCAGCGTCGTGCACAGCATGAACACGCCGCCACCGGACGCTTCGATCGCCGGCAGCGCGGCGTCGAAGACGGCATCGGTAAACGCTGGCGAAGACGGTTGCGGCAGGTTGCGCGGCACGTACAGCAGCCCTTGCGACTGGTAGTCGAACGGGCTCGCGAGCGTCATCGAGCGACGCGAGCTGAGGCCCATTTGCGCCGCATAGTGCGTGAAGTCGCCGCGCACCGACAGCGTGGCCGACGTGAACACCCAGGCACGCGGCACGCCCGCGCGCTGCTTGGCAAAGATCGGTGCGACCGACAGCGGCGTTTCGTGCAGCTGGACCGTATGCGCGAACACTTCGACCCAGCGCACCTTCTCGTTCGGATCGCCGTCGGATGCCGCCTTGTCGCCGGCCGCCGTTGCGTCGGCCTTCGCCGCCGCTTCCGTCGCGCCGGGTGCGACCCAGCCGGCCAGCAGGTCCTGCAGCTCGCGTGCGCGCCGCAGGCACGCGCCGAGCGATTCCGCCCGTTCGGCCTGGCTGGCAAGCGCCGACGCCAGCGCGTCGAGCGCAGCCTCGAGCGCGTCGAGCGCACCGAACATCGGGTGATCGTCGCCGAGCTGGGCGAGCGACATGCGGACGATCTGGTCGTTCGCGAACGCCAGGCGCAAGTCGCGCGCCGCGCGCTCGAGATCGCCGCCGAGCTTCACCCACTCGACCGCGTCGCGTGCATGGCTCAGGCCTTCCGCCACCGTGTCGCGGGCGAGTTCGAGAATCTGCGTCGTCGACAGCGTTTCGCCGAAGAACAGCGTCGCCGTTTCCGGCAACTGGTGCGCTTCGTCGAAGATGACCGTGTTCGCGTTCGGCAGCAGCTCGGCCATCCCCGTATCGCGCAGCATGATGTCCGCGAAGAACAGGTGGTGGTTGACGACGACGACGTCGGCCTGCTGCGCCTCGCGCCGCGCCTGCATCACGAAGCAATCCTTGTAATGCGGGCATTCCTGGCCGAGGCAGTTGTCGCGCGTCGACGTGACCATCGACCACACGGGCGCCGTTTCCGGCACGCTCGCGAGCTCGGCCTTGTCGCCGCTCTTCGTGATCTTCGCGAAGCGGACGATTTCCTGCAGATAGGCCGTATCCTGCCGGGACGGCAACCGGCCGTTGTCGGCCGTGCGTTGCAGGTAGTAGTGGCACAGGTAGTTGGCCCGGCCCTTCAGCATCGCGACCGACACCGGCACCGCCAGCGCGTTGCGCACGGTCGGGATGTCGCGCGCGAACAATTGGTCCTGCAGGTGTTTCGTGCCGGTCGACACAATCACCTTGCCGCCCCACAGCATCGCAGGCACGAGGTACGCATAGGTCTTGCCGGTACCCGTGCCGGCCTCGACGATCAGCGTGTTGTCGCCGGCATCGCCGTCGACTTCGGCAGCCGCGGCGGCGTCCGCGCCCGTTTCGGCCGCCTTGTCGCCGTCACCGAGGCGACGTGCCGGCCGCTTGCGGGTTTCGAAGATCTCGGGTTCGGGCATCCGGCGCGCGGACGCTTCCATCGCGGACGCGACGGCGCGCGCCATCTCGATCTGCGACTGTCGCGGCCGGTAGCCGTCGAGCGCACGCGCCAGCAATCCGCCTTCGCCGAAGATCGTGTCGAGTTCATCGACACGCTTGCGGCTCAGCTCAAAGGTGCCTTCGGGCGCACGAGCGCGCCCGGCGGGCGACACGTCGCGCCGGGCATCGGGGGTGGCTTCAAGCGGTGAATTCAAGGCAAGCGTTCCTGTGTCCAGCGCCCGGGCGGCGCCGGCGCTTGCCAGGCCGCGCTCAGGCGCGCTTATCCGGTTCCAGCTGCGATTGCAGCAAAATGATTTTGTCCTTGGCCGCCAGCTTTTCCTTCTTCAGCCGGTGCAGCGTGATGTCGTCGATGTCGGAGTGTCCTTCCTTCAGCTCGATCTCCCGAGCGAGCTGCTGGTGCTGCTCCTGCAATGCAGCCAAACGGTTGTGCAATTCCTGCTGCTGTTCCGTGTGACGGTTTTGCATACTTGCCTCCTCATCGAAGCAGCGCGCCGACTGGCGTGCCAGCGCGCCCGAGACTGATCCCGATCAATCCAACACGTTACTGCCCCTGCTGTTGCTTCTGCTGCGCCTTCTCGGCCGCTTCCTTCTGACGCTGCTCGACATCGGCCTTGTGCTGCACGGCTTCCTTCTGCTTCTGCTCGTAGCGCGCGGCGTTGTCCGCCCGCTCCTGCGCCTTCTGCGCGGCCTGCTGGTGCGCCTGGTCGAGCTTGCGCTGGAAGTCGCCCTGCTTCTGGTCGTATGCCTGTTTGCTCGCCGCGCGCTGCGGCCCTTCCGCGCCACGCTGCGCCTGCTTCAGCGCATTCTGCTCCTGCTTGTCGCGGAACGCAGCCGCGTTTGCCGCATCGTTCGCCGCCCGCTGCGGCGCTTCCGCCGCGTTCTGCGCCGCCTTCAGCGCCTGTTGCTGGTCGCGCTGCTGCGCACGCACCGCCCGCTGCTCGTCGTTGAGTGCGAGCTGCTCCTGGCGGATGCTCGCCCGCTCGTCGCGCATCTTTTCACGCGCCTTGCCGAGACAGTGATTGACGAAGAACTTGCTGTAGCAATCGTGCTCGGCCACCGCATAACGATAATCGTTTTCTGCGGAGCGTTGATTGAGCACTTTTTGACGGGCGTCGAAATCCGGTGCGGCCGTGGCCGTCACGGGCGCCGCCGCGGCGGCGGCCGGCGCGGTGGCGTCCGACGCTTGCGCGAACGCGCCGGAAGGCCCGGCAGACAAAGCCGCGGCGAGCGCTGCGCCGAGCGCGACGAGAGAAATTCGGGAAGTTGGCAACGTCGTAGGAAAGCTGCGGGACATGTGTCAAATTCTATCACCCCCGGCTGGGCGCTCCGCCATTTATGGCAAAATGCCCCGCTTCACTCACCCGCGGCATCCGGCCCGTCGGGCCCGCCACGCAGCCCGCCGCTTCGGGCCTGCCGGCCCCCGCCGCGATTTCAGCAGGCAGATCATCCACGACATGACGGAAACCGTAGCACTCAAGATCGTACAGCGCATCGCCACCGAACTGTCCGTCCAGCCGCGCCAGGTCGCGGCGGCCGTGCAACTCCTCGACGAAGGCTCGACCGTTCCGTTCATTGCCCGGTACCGCAAGGAAGTGACCGGCAACCTGGACGACACGCAGTTGCGCCAGCTCGAGGAACGCCTCCTGTATCTGCGCGAACTCGAGGATCGCCGTGCGTCGATCCTGTCGAGCATCGACGAACAGGGCAAGCTGACCGACGAACTGCGCGCCGCGATCGACGCGGCCGACAGCAAGCAGGTGCTCGAAGACCTTTATCTGCCGTACAAGCCGAAACGTCGCACGCGTGCGCAGATCGCCCGCGAAGCCGGCCTGGAGCCGCTTGCCCAGGCGCTCCTCGCGAACCCGCTGCTCGACCCGCAGGCCGAGGCAGCCGCGTACGTCGACGCCGAGAAGGGCGTGGCCGACGTAAAGGCCGCGCTCGACGGCGCGCGCGACATCCTGTCCGAACAGTTCGGCGAGACGGCCGAGCTGCTCGGCAAGCTGCGCGACTATCTGCACAACCAGGGCGTCGTGTCGTCGGCCGTCGTCGAGGGCAAGGAAAACGAGGAAGGCGAGAAATTCCGCGACTATTACGACTACGCGGAAACGATCAAGACCGTGCCGTCGCACCGCGCCCTCGCGCTGTTCCGCGGCCGCAACGCGGGCGTGCTGACGATCAAGCTCGGCCTCGGCGAAGAACTCGACGCGCAGGCGCCGCATCCCGGCGAGGCGATGATCGCGCGCCATTTCGGCATCGCGAACCAGAACCGGCCGGCCGACAAGTGGCTGTCCGACGTATGCCGCTGGTGCTGGCGCGTGAAGGTGCAGCCGCACATCGAGAACGAGCTGCTCACGCAATTGCGCGAAACGGCCGAAACGGAAGCGATCCGCGTGTTCGCGCGCAACCTGAACGACCTGCTGCTGGCCGCACCGGCCGGCCCGAAGGCCGTGATCGGTCTCGACCCCGGCCTGCGCACGGGCGTGAAGGTCGCGGTCGTCGACCGCACCGGCAAGGTGCTCGCGACCGACACGATCTACCCGCACGAGCCGCGCCGCGACTGGGATGGCTCGATCGCGAAACTCGCACGCATCGCCGCGCAGACGCAGGCCGAGCTGATCAGCATCGGCAACGGCACGGCGTCACGTGAAACCGACAAGCTCGCGGGCGAACTGATCGCGAAGCACCCGGAGCTGCGCCTGCAGAAGATCGTCGTGTCGGAAGCCGGCGCTTCGGTCTATTCGGCATCCGAGCTGGCCGCGAAGGAATTCCCGGAGCTCGACGTGTCGCTGCGCGGCGCCGTCTCGATTGCACGCCGCCTGCAGGATCCGCTCGCCGAGCTCGTGAAGATCGAGCCGAAGGCCATCGGCGTCGGCCAGTACCAGCACGACGTGAACCAGCGCGAACTCGCCCGCTCGCTCGACGCGGTCGTCGAGGACTGCGTGAACGCGGTCGGCGTCGACGCAAACACCGCATCGGCCCCGCTGCTCGCCCGCGTATCGGGCCTGAACGCGACGCTCGCGCGCAACATCGTCGACTACCGCGATGCGAACGGCCCGTTTCCGTCGCGCGAGCACCTGCGCAAGGTGCCGCGCCTCGGCGACAAGACCTTCGAACAGGCTGCGGGCTTCCTGCGCATCAACGGCGGCGAGAATCCGCTCGACCGCTCGTCGGTGCATCCGGAAGCATATCCGGTCGTCGAGCGGATGCTCGCGAAGATCAGCAAGCGCATCGACGACGTGCTCGGCAACCGCGAAGCGCTGTCGGGCCTGTCGCCGACGGAATTTGTTGACGAACGTTTCGGCCTGCCGACCGTGCGCGACATCCTGTCCGAATTGGAGAAGCCGGGCCGCGATCCGCGCCCCGAATTCAAGACCGCGACGTTCCGCGAAGGCGTCGAGAAAGTGTCGGATCTCGTGCCCGGCATGACGCTCGAAGGCGTCGTGACGAACGTCGCCGCGTTCGGCGCGTTCGTGGACATCGGCGTCCACCAGGACGGCCTCGTCCACGTATCCGCGATGTCGACCAAGTTCATCAAGGATCCGCACGAAGTCGTGAAGGCCGGCCAGGTCGTCAAGGTAAAGGTGCTCGACGTCGACGTGAAGCGCCAGCGCATTGCGCTGACGATGCGCCTCGACGACGACGCGGCGGCACCCGGCATGTCGTCGCGCGGCGGCCAGGATCGCGGCAGCGCGGGGCGCGGCGCGGC